>JBGTBZ010000547.1:0-11309 GCA_041749155.1 Phycisphaerae bacterium | reverse complement strand
GCGCCGGGGGCATGGGCGGACCTTGCTGCCTGGCCGCTGAGCGACGCCGCGGACCCGCTGGCGAGCATTCTCGACTCCACCGCCCCCCCCTTGGCAACCTGGATCGCGGCGGAGCGGATGACGGGCTGATCAGGGCCGGGTTTCGGCCGACCGGGCGGCGGGCAGCTTCTCGCGGCGGCCGAACTCCTGGACCACGACGTTGTTGAAGCGAAGCAGGGTGCCCTTGGCCCGTTCGTAGTCGGCGAGGGCGATGTTGTACTGGGCGATGGCTTGGGCCTCGAGGCTCATAGCCTGGGAGAGCTCCGCCAGGTAGCGCAGCTTCAGATCGCTGAACTGCGGGCTCAGGGCGCGACCGGAGCGCTCCTCCAGGTCCGCCTGCTCGACGACATCGCGTGCCGCCAGCCGGGCCTCGCGGTAATAGCCGATTTCGGAGTAAGCGGAAGAGGCTGCCCGCTGTGCCTGCGAGATCTCCAGAGTCACCTGTTCGACAAGGGCCTGGTACTGGGTGAGGGCCTGCTCGCGCTCGAGCATTGTCCGCGCCAGCACGGCGCGGGCCTGGCGGTTGCCAAGCGGGACTTCCAACTGAAGGCCGACGCCCACGTTGAAGTTGTCGAAGCCGAACTGCTCGTCCACGGCGTCGATGTAATCCTCCTCGAATCCGCCGAACCCGCCGCTGAGCAGCAGGTCGAGCCGAGGCAGGCGGTTGCTCCTGGCCACGCCCAGGATGCGTCCGGCATTGATGATGCGCAGAAGCTGCTGGGACAGTTCCGGGCGGTTGGCGAATGCCGCTTCCACGCCGCTCTCAAGGTCGAAGAGGAGCGGCTCCATGACCGGCGGCGTCGCCGGCAGCACCAGCATCTCGCCCCCGATCGGCAGGTTCGGGGCGTTGATGAGCTGCTTGAGCTGATCGGAGAGCTGGGCCACGGCGGTCTCGGCCCGCGTCAGTACCGCCCGCTGCACGTGAACCGCGCGCAGGGCCTGCCCGATGTCGGCTCGCGAGGCATCTCGCTCGAAACGGTCGCTGATGCGGCCTGCGGTCTGAATCGTACGTTCCAGCAGGTCGCGCTGAATACGGACCTCTTCGTGGGCTCGCATGAGCTGCCAGTAAGTCTGCTCGACCTGGAGCAGCACCTCCTCCAGTCGGAGCCGGAAATCCAGCACGCTGATGCGCTGGTCGTTGCGGTTCACGAAAATGCGTGCGCGATTCACGTCATAGCCGAAGTCGCGCAGCACCGGCTGCGTGAGCTGGAGCGACAGGTCGCTGGTCCAATTGACGCCCGGCGGCGGGCTGAACAGCGATAGCTGCTCGTTGATGTCGCTGCGCAGCGCCCGGTACTCGAGCTCCAGGCTTCCGCCGCTGGGCAGGAGCTGGGTAAGGCTGGAGCTGAGCGTAAGCCGCGAACTGTCGACGATGTTCTCCTGCGGGTTGGATCCGGTCTGGTCCTGATACTCCGCAGTCGCCCGGAACACCGGGTCGAAGCGGGCCAGGGCCTCGACAACCCGCGTCTCGGCGATCGCCGGAGCGTAGCCGGCCACCGCCACGTCGAAGTTGTTCGCCGTCGCGAGCTGTATGCACTCCTGCAGCGTGAGGTACATCACCGGCGCCTGGGCCGGTTGCGTGGTCGGATTTGTCGTCGGACCGATGGTCGGACGGGTCGTGGGGATCTCTCGGATCTCGCCCGTCGCCACCATCGTCCCCCGCTCGCGCTCTGCCCGCACCCGCGGACGCGGGTCGTAGTTTCGAGGGTCGGTGCTGTCCTGGCGGTTGAGGTAGTACTCGCCCTCGGCCAGCGGCGGAAGGCGTCGATAGCGCGTTTCGGCGGCGCCTTCGAGTTCGAGGTAGCGCAGGCTCATGGGATCGACAGGCGGCGAGTCTCCCGGGATGCACCCCAGCCCCCCTGTCAACGCCAGAATGCCGATTCCCAGGGGCGAGAAAACAAGCGATCGCCCGGGAAAGCGGGCAGAGCAAGCAGTGCTGGGTTGATTCATGGCGGGAGCGTTTCCGTTGCGGTCAGCGCGGTTCCGGGCAGACAGGGCTCGCAGGTGCTGGAGCCGGGGCGGGCGATCATAATAAGGCCGCGCCGAAGGTTCCAAGCCGGAGCTTTCCCAGACTGCCCGGACGGTACGCGTGAACACATCGGCCCGCCGACATCGTTCCAGACGTGTCCAATAAGCGGTAGTTGGCCGATTTCACCGGTTAAGGCGTTGCCGCCACGTGCTTGATCGGGGTAGATTTGCGACCGATGGCCGTTGGCGACGACTTCAGCAAGCCTGCCTCCCCGGTGGGCGCCAAGGCGGAGACGGCGGGTGGGCTCGCCGGAGTGGGGGAGGCGCGCGCTCTCTACACGCGATTCGTGGCAGTCGTCGAGACCGACGGCCGCTACCCGCTGGAGGCCTATCGGTTCCTGCAGGAAGGGCTGGAATTCACCGTCCGCCGCACCCACGGCGAGGCCGCGCTAGAGCCCGCAGAGCCCATCAGCCCCCCCGCCTCGGATCCGCGGCACGTCAGTGGAACGCAGCTTTGCCTGGGCCTGCGGGAGTTGGCTCTCTTGCGCTGGGGACGCCTGGCCAGGCCAGTGCTGAACGCCTGGGGCATCCATTCCACGCGCGACTTCGGCGAAATGGTCTTCGTGCTCGTCACCAGCGAGTTTCTGCACAAGACCGACGGCGATCGCCTCGAGGACTTCGAGGAAGTGTTCAGCTTCGAGGACTTTGAGCACATGTACAAGGTTCCTCACCGACCGTTGCACCGCACCGACTTCGAGTTCATCATCGATCCCTGCAAGCCTAGCTTTGGCGGGAGCATCGCTTGACCAACCCCGCGGAGACCTCTGCCGCCGAGTCCGGCCCGCGCCCCATGACGCCGCGGCCCCGGCTCTTTCTTGTGCTCCTGGCAGGGTTTGTGATCTGGATCGTGCTCTTGCTCATCCTGAACCGTGCGACCTGAACCGCCTCAGCCGTGCAGCATTCGCCGCATGCCGCGCCAGTCGGCGATGGTCGTTGCCACACCCAGCAGAAACTCCGCCGCCGTCGTGGCCAGGCGCAGGAGCAGGGCCAGGAAGAACAGGAAGGCCCACCAGACATCCTGCCAGGAACCCGGGCTCCAGAGCGTGAAAGGCATGCTGACGGTGAAGCTCTCGCGCAGTTCCGTCGGCAGAAAAACGCTCAGCACCCCGACAAAGACCACCTCCCGCACCCCCAGGCCTGCCGGCGACCAGGGTGCAAGGTGACCCGCCGCCCACGCCAGGGCCCACGCCCCCACGATCAGCCATAGACGCCCCGAAGCCTCTAACGGCGGAGCCACCAGTAGCCAGACTGCCGCGCCCTGCCACAGGGTCCCCAGCGTTAGCCACGCCAGCAGGGTAATCAGCCATCCCCTGCTGATGCGGACGGGCTCGCTCCCCCGCCGCCACGGCCCGGTGGCGGAGGGGACCAGGTGGCGATACATCCACGGGGACAGCAGCACCAGCGCAATGGGCGCCAGGACGGCAAAGACGATGAGGACCGGCTTCCAGCCGTCGGGCAGGCGCTGATACGCCGAGACCCAGAACGCAACGGCTCCTAGGAAGAGGGCGGCAGAGACCGACAGGAACCCCTCCACCCGCGTCGCGGCGTTGGCTTGGATGGTCGTGGCGCCGTAGGGACGGGCCATCTCGCTTCTAAGAACCTGGTGAAGCCTGCCCGGGATGAACCGGGCCAAGTGCCCCAGCGACCAGATCCGGGCCGCGGGGATGCCCGGCAGGCGAGCTCCCTGTAGCCGCAGGAGCATCCTCCAGCTTACCGCCCTGAAGAGCATCAGGCCGGTTGTGAACATCACAACCGCGAGTACCAGCCGACCCACGTGGACGGTACCGATTCGCCTTTCCACCAGGGTCCAGTATTCGAGTACCGGAGCCACCACGAGATAGATGATGGCAACGGTCAGAGTCACGGCCGTCAGCCGGGTGACCCAGGGGCCATACCGGTGCCAGAAGATCCGCAGTCGCTGCCGCTGACCCTCGTCCAAATCCAGGATCTCGTCGTGAACGAACTCCGTCCGCCCACCGATTCGCTTGCGGCGGGTGGGCAGCAACCGGACCCCCCACTTACGCAACGCCGGCCGCACCATCCGCCGCAACCGCGGGACCCAGCCCAGCACGACATTCAGGATCCGCAGACCGATCAGGGAGACCAGCATGGTGACCGGCAGGGCCACCAGGCTGATCGCGACGACCTGCGCCACATCTCCCATGCCCCAGTCCTGCAGGGGCACGTGGTCCACCAGCCACTCGTAGTACCGCCAGGCCAGGATCATGACCGTGGCGGTGACCAGCACACTGAAGAAGGTGATCAGACCTGTGAAGAGCCCCGTCTCGATGGGAAGCTGCCCACCTCGCATGAAACGAGTGGTCAGCCGGCGTTTCCCGGGGAACGTGACGAGGGCAAAGCCGATTAGGAAGAGGGGAATGCCCCCGGGGCCCGGGAGCAGGACCCCGAGGATGGGCGAGGCCAGGACACAAAGCCACCCGATCACGTTCTTCAGGATGAACCAGAAGTAGTCCGTGATCAGCTTCTGGAGGTCGAAGCGATGTGGGACGTCTGCCGGATCGATCTTTTTGGCAGGAGCTAGTGAATCAGGCATTTGTGGCGCGCCCTTGCCGGTACGCCGCGAAGTGTATCCCGGCGTCGCCGCACAATCCGGAGCATTGTGCGCCACGCCGCCCCGATTAACATCCCTGAATGCAGCAGGACATCCAGCGCGTCCTGATCGACGGCGAGCGGATCGCGCGGCGCGTCCGCGAGCTGGCCTCGGAGATCACCGCCGATCACGGCCCGCCTCGCATGCCGGGGGACGCGGAGATCACCATCGTCCCCATCCTCACCGGCGCCATGATCTTCGCCGCGGACCTGATCCGGAGCATTCCGCTGCCAATGCGGATCAACCTGGTGACGGTGAGCAGCTATCCGGGGCAGAGCGTTCGGTCACAGGGCAGCGACGTGCTCAGCCAGCAGCTTCACGACGTGGGGGGCCGGCACGTCCTTCTGGTGGACGACATCCTGGACACCGGCGGCACCCTTGCCAAGGCGGTTCCCCTGCTCCGCGACAAGGGGGCGGCTTCGGTCCGGACCTGCGTGCTGTTGAAGAAGCGCCTGGGCCATCCGCCGAAGATAGAGGCCGATTACGTGGGCTTTGAGATTCCCAACGAGTTCGTCGTGGGCTACGGGCTGGATTTCGACAACCTCTACAGGAACCTGCCCGACATCGTGGTGCTGCGGCCGGAAGTGGTCGGGGTAGGCTCCTGAAGCCGCCGCCCGCGGGCGGGCTGCGGCTTCGTGCCTCGGGAGCAAAGGCGGTTTACAATCCAACCGTGATCACGCTGCTGGTCTTGCAGGGTCCTGACAAGGGCAAGCGCTTCGAGCTGCCGGACCGGCCTGCGCTCATCGGCCGCGAGAGCCCGAACGTCAAGCTCGACGACAACACCTGCAGCCGCAAGCACGCGGAGCTGCGTCCCGCCGCCTATGGGGATCGCTGGACCATCCGCGACATGGGTTCCAGCAACGGCACCTGGGTCAACGGCCAGCGCGTCTACACGCAGCCGCTGTCGCTGAAGCTTGGAGACCAGCTCCGGGTTGGCAAGACCCTGCTGCTCTTCGGCGGGCAGCCAGGCGTCAGCACCTCGGAGGTCGCCCGCGTCAATCTGGCCGGGGTCGAAAGCGGCATGGACTCCGCCATCATCAACACGCTTCCGAGCAACGAGGACAGCATCGTCCTGGCGGTCCCCGAGCCCGCCGCGGCCGCGATGGGAAACCTCAAGGTCCTTTACCGGCTGGCCGCGGCCCTGGGGAGCCAGTTCAGCGTCGACCAGGTCCTGGAAGTCGTTATGGACCTGATCTTCGAGACGGTCAAGGCCGACCGGGGCATAGCCCTGCTCTACGACCACGCGACCCGGGAACTCGTGCCCCGCGTGGTTCGCCGCCGCGACGAGGAGACGGCCAGCGATGAGGCGGAGAGGCATGGCCGGAATCTTCTTGAGGATCAGCCGCAGTTCGTCGAGCCCATCCACGCCAGCCGGACGATCATCAACCACGTGTTGCAGACGGGCGAAGGCGTGCTCTCCAGCAACGCGATGGCCGACAAGCGCTTCAGCGCCGGCAAGAGCGTCCATGACATGGGGATCCGCAGCGCCCTGTGCGTGCCAATCAAGGCCCGCCGCCTCGACGCCCGGGTGACGGATTCGGTCAATGGCGGCAGCCCCAACGGCGAGGAGAACGAGCTGTTGGGCGTGCTTTACATCGACTCGAGCGTCCGTAACTACACCTACAGCGTCGAGCAGCTTCGCCTGCTGACGGCCATCGGGCTCCAGGCGGGCCTGGCGCTTCAAAATGCCAAGCTGTATGGCCAGGGCCTGCAGGCGGAGCGCATGGCGGCCATCGGCGAAACCACCGCGGCCCTGTCGCACTCGATCAAGAACATACTCCAGGCGTTGCGGGGCGGGGCCAACGTGGTGGAGATGGGCATCAAGCGGGAAGACCTCAACCAGCTCCGCAAGGGTTGGGAGGTGGTCGATCGAAATTTGGGGCGGATATACAACTTGACGCTGAACCTGCTCGCCTTCAGCAAACCCCGCAAGCCGCAGCGGACGCTCGTCCAGCCACGCGTGCTTATCCAGGAATGCCTGGAGCTTCTGGCTCCCCTCGCGACCAGCCGCGGCGTCATGGCCGTAGCCGACGTTGCCGCGGACCAGCCGGCGGTGCCGCTGGACCCGGATGGGCTGCACCAGGTTCTGATGAACCTCCTGACCAACGCTCTGGAGGCGATCGAAGAGGAGGAAGGCGGCCTGATTCGCGTGGTCTGCCGCTATGACGCGGAGCGCAAGCAGACGATCATCCAGGTGATCGACAATGGTCGCGGGATACACCCGAACGTCATGCCGCATCTGTTCGAGCTTTTCCACTCGACAAAGGGCAATCGCGGAACCGGGCTGGGGCTGCCGGTGGCCCGCAAGATTGTCGAGGAGCACGAGGGGACCCTCCAGGTCCAGAGCAAGCCGGAAGAGGGCACGGCGTTCACCATTATGCTGCCCGCCTTCACGGAGCAGGTGGGCGACCCGCACCACACGCATTTCGGGGCCACGACGAGCTGATCGGGGCCAAGGGCTGCATGGCCCCTGTTTGCCGCTTCCGCCGCTTCCCGGTACGCTGGCTGCCGCGCAAAGATTGCGCTGCGCATTACTTTGTCCCCGGTTGAAACTATGGTCTCTGCCCGCGGTGTCTGGAGTGACGCTCCGCGGTGGCGGTGCGGGGAAGGGAGGAACTCAGTCAGCCCATGACCAGGCCGGTGACGCTCGAGTATTCACAACAGCACGAACCCGCTCCCAACCGCTACGAGTGGGAGATGGAGTCGGAGCGCGCTCGGTGGCTGCGCCGGCGATTCCTCTGGTTCACCGGCACGCTCGTGGTGGTGGCGGCGGTGATGCTGCTTGGCAGCTTCATCTCCATGTTCGACGCCGGCATGAGCCGGACGGCATCGGGTGTTGAGATCTTCACGTACATGGTGCAGATCGGCGTCGCAGGGTCTGCCTGGTGGTATGCCCGTCGGCGGACGCGCAACGAGGGGCGCCTCTTCGTCATCGCGTTCTGGCTGGTCGTCGGTCTTGGCGTGCTGGGCATCTTCTCCAAGCGGATCAGCACCGAATTGGGCTTTCTCCACCAGCTCGACCGGCTCGAGCAGCGCGAGGATGTCCGCCTGCGCCAGGCGGGCATCGAGTTCACCGCCCGTGATGACAGCCCGCGACCGGCCGCGGCCCGCGGCGCGGGGCCCAACCCGAACGTTATCTCCGGCATACGCCAGGGCGTCTCCCTCTGGACCCTGTGGCACGCCGTCTTCATCAGCCACCTGCTGGCCTGCCTGTTCCTGCCCTGGACTGTCCGCGAGGCCACCAAGCCCGCCATCATCCTCGTGGCCGCGGCAGGATTTCTGGTGCTCGGGGATCTGGTGCTCGGCAGGGGCTCCATCTGGTACCTCGGCGGGGCCATCGCCCTGCTGCCGCTGACCGTGTTGCCGGGAATCGGCTGGAGCTGGTGGCGGTATAGCCGGTTCCGCCGCAACTTCCGCAACGTCTTCGAGAGCAAGCAACTCCGGCAGCTCACATACGAGCTTTCCGGGGCCCGCCGCATCCATGAAGCCAGCCTTCCACCCCTCGTCACAAAAGGGCCTGTTCGCTTGAGTTACATCTATGAGCCCATGAGCCAGATCGGCGGCGATGTGCTCTACGTGTACCCGCGGCCGCCGGAGAACGCTGACGCCGAGGTTGATGCCGCGGACATCCCTCCGAGGCACACCATTGTCCTGCTGGATGTCACCGGCCATGGCATCGCCGCGGCCCTGACCGTGAACCGCCTTGTGGGCGAACTGGAGCGGATTTTCGCTGAGAAGCCCGACGTCGGAGCCGGCGAGTTGATGGAGACGCTCAACAAGTACGTCTATTTGACGCTCGCAACGCATGGAGTCTTCGTCACCGGCCTGGTCATCCGCGGCGACCTGGCCAGCGGGGGAGATCTTTATCGCGAGCCGGTCAACATCGCCTTTGCCAGCGCCGGCCACCCAACCGCCTTCATCCGGAGCGCTGACGGGATTATTCAGCGGCTGGAGAGCAACGCCACGATGTTGGGCGTGCTGCCGCCGGAAGCGTACGACTCGGACGAGCAGGTGGTTGCCATGCAGCCGGGGGACGCGATCGTCGCCTACACCGACGGCGCGATCGAGGCCCGAAACCTCGAGGATGAGATGATCGGCATCGAGGGGGTCCGTGACCTGGTGCGCCTCATCGGCGGCGAGTCGCTCGACCCCAGCCACTGGCCCGAGCACCTCATCCGCCGCGTTGCCGCCTGGCGCAACGCCCCTCCCGCGGATGACACGTTGATCGCCTGTGTTTACCGCCCGCTCGCATCTGTCGAACTAAATGGAGCGCACTCAGAACCAGCTTCGGAGGGGCGGGAGCCCGCTCTCGTGGCTTAAGCCGCCTGTCACTGCTGCGGCTTGCCCTCCGCAGGCGCCGCCTCCTCCTCGGTCTGACGGACCGGAGCGCCCTCGATCGTGCCTTCGGCGGTCTCCGTTCCGGGACCCGTCCCCGCAATCGGCGCCACCGCCGGCGGAATCGGCTCGAACCAGGGCTTCTCGATTCCCTCCAGGATCAGCTTCACCGCCTCAGACGGGCTGTCGCAAAGCCGGAAGATGCCCACATCCTCCTCGTCAACGTATCCGCCACTGGCCAGTTCTTCGCGGATCCACCTGATCAGCGGTCCCCAGTAATCCTTGCCGACCAGCACGACTGGAAACGGCTTTACTTTCAGCGTCTGGATGAGCGTCAGCGTCTCGAATGTCTCGTCCAGCGTGCCGTAGCCGCCCGGGAACATGACGAATCCGCTGGCATATTTCACGAAGCACACCTTGCGGGCGTAGAAGTAGTTGAAGTTAACGCTGACCGTCTGGTAGCGGTTGGCCGCCTGCTCCTGCGGCAGCAGGATGTTCAGCCCCACGCTCACGCCGCCCGCCTCGTAAGCCCCCTTGTTGGCCGCCTCCATGACTCCCGGCCCCCCGCCGGTGATCACCGCCAACTGGTTCTGGGCCAGCAGCCGCCCGCATTCGACGGCGGCGAGGTATTCCTCGTGATCCGGCCGCGTGCGCGCCGAGCCGAAGACGCTGATGGCCCTGGGGATGCGGGCCATGGTCTCGAACCCGTCCACGAACTCCGCCATGATGCGGAAGATCCGCCAGGAGTCCCGGTGATCGGGGCCGAGGCTCTCGCGCGGATCGTCGAGCAGGCAGTAAGGATGCACGGCAGGCACACCGGGGTCGGGACGGCGCACGCTTCGCGGCGTAGACGGATCGGGCATGCGGGCATCCTACTCCAAGGCACGTTATGATTGTCGGCTACAGCCCAAGCCGCGTTCGCTTCGCCTCCCACTCCG
This sequence comes from Phycisphaerae bacterium, assembly GCA_041749155.1. Taxonomy (GTDB): domain Bacteria; phylum Planctomycetota; class Phycisphaerae; order Tepidisphaerales; family Tepidisphaeraceae; genus JAEZED01. The sequence goes on along the minus strand of JBGTBZ010000547.1, from coordinate 1,358 downwards.
CCACTTCCCGCTTGTTCTCGCTCGCCAGCGGCTGGCCGGTGCGAAGGGCCTCGATCTCCAGCCGCGTCAGGTGCATCCCGCCGCGAAGGTAGTCTTCAAAAGCCTCGCAGGTGATCGGCACGATCGGCCGGATCAGCTCGTACATCGCGGTCGCATAGTCGCGAATCTCCTTCTGCGCGTGCTCGTCCATGCGCAGGTGCAGGAAACGCAGCACGTTGTGCAGGTCGCACTTCCAGTACCACTCCGTGTACACGTTCACCGGCAGCGCCACCCGCGCCAGCTCCCGCGCCATCCCCGCCTCGATGAACTTCTCGTACGCCTCATACTGCTCCGCCTCCACCTTCTCCAGGTGCTCCAGGAAAGCCGCCGCCGTCGCCTCGTCGGCCAGCTCCTCGCGCCCCTGGCGATTTAACTGCGACTGCACCTTAATGTCCTCGCGGGCAGGCTTGTAGAAGCGATCGCGGACGACGCTGTATCGCGCCGAGTACTCGTTCACGTTGGCGGTGCGATGCCTGATCCACTGCCGCGCCACGAAGATCGGCATCACGCAGTGAAACTTGAACTCCACCATCTCAAACGGCGTCGTGTGATGATGCCGCAACAGGTACCGAATCAGCCCGCGGTCCTCATTGATCTTCTTCGTCCCCGCCCCGTAGCTGACGCGCGCCGCCTGCACGATCGCGGCGTCCGCCGTGCTCCCCGCGGGCACCAGCCGGGGCATCGCGTCGATCAGGGCCACAAGACCGTGATCGTGCACCAAGATCTCCCAGCGCCCGCTGCCCCCCATGACGTCCACCAGCTCCACGTCGGCCGGTTTCCGATGAATGCGATAGGTCTGGGCGGTGGCATCTGGCACGGCAACTTCTCTCTCCACGGCGATCATCCCCGCAGTTTCCCACGCAGCCAGGCCCCACAACCATTCCCCCGCCATATGCGCCAGCTTCTTCAGGATTCGCCCGCAGCCGCCCTAGCGGCTCCCCACCAGCGTCAATCCAAGATACGCCACGAACAGCAAAATCAGGCCCGCCCCCTCCAACTTCCCCAGCCGATACCGCCCCGCCGCTGGCGGAAGCAGCAGCAGTCCCGCCAGGCACAGCACTACCGCGTCCAGCCGCCAGAGCCGCTGGGGCATGAAGATCGATGGCAGGTCCATAACTACCGCTTTCCACTCAGAGCCTGAACGATGCATCTCCATCGCCTCCCGGCCCGCCACCAGCAGCACCACCACCGGCACGCCCACACACAGCAGATACACCGCCAGCAGCGTCAGGCCTCGTTGTGCCACCAGCCCATGCCCGGCCGACGCGAAGCGCGTGCCCACACCGATCAGCGGCAGCGCCACGATGGCGGCGATCAGC
>JBGTBZ010000546.1:0-6575 GCA_041749155.1 Phycisphaerae bacterium | reverse complement strand
GAAGAATCCGAGGCGGAGACCGAAGCCGGCGACGAGGGGCCGCGTTCCCCCCGCGGTGCGGGCCGCCCTCAGCGAAATGCCTCCCCGGACGGCCGTTTCGAGGTCGTTTTCGAAGAGAACAACGCCCTCCTGAAGACCGAATCGGGCGAGCCCGCGCCCCTGACGACAGACGGCACGGCGGAGCTGGCCTACCGCGGCCCCGTGCACTGGTCGCCGGACTCGAAGCACGTCGTCCTCACCCGCCACCGCCGCGGGGGGGATCGCAAGGTCTATTACGTAGAGAGCACGCCAAATGACCAGCTTCAGCCAAAGCTCCAGAGCTACGACTACCTCAAGCCCGGCGACCCGATCCCGCAGGATTTCCCCGTGATGTTCACGGCGGAGTCGGGCGAGCGGGTCGAGTTCGACGAGTCGCTCTACGACAACCCATGGTCCGCCGGCCAGGGGCATTTCTCGCCGGATGGCAGCGAATATCGATTCCTCTACAATCAGCGCGGGCACCAGGTGATGCGGCTCATCGCCCTGAACACCGGCGGCTCGCAGCGCGTCATCATCGACGAAAGCAGCCCCACGTTCATCGACTACTCGCAGAAGACCACTCTTGAGCGCCTGGAGAAGACCGACGAGTACCTCTGGGCCTCCGAGCGCGACGGCTGGAACCATCTCTACCTCTACGACGCGGCGACCGGCGACTCACGCCAGGTCACCAGCGGCCAGTGGGTCGTGCGCGGCGTGGACCGCGTGGACGAGGAGGCCCGGCAGATCTGGTTTCGCGCCTCGGGCATCCGCCCTCAGCAGGACCCGTATCACATCCACTACTGCCGCGTGAACTTCGACGGCTCGGGGCTCGTCATCCTCACCGAGGGCGACGGCACCCACAGCATTCAGCCCTCCCCCGACGGCGAAAGCTTCATCGACACCTGGTCGCGCGTCGATCAGCCGCCCGTCACAGAGCTGCGACGCACCAGCGACGGCTCGCTCATCGCCCGGCTCAACGCCGCCGACGCCTCGCAGCTCACCTCCGCCGGCTGGCGGATGCCCGAGCGCTTCGTCGCCAAGGGGCGCGACGGCCAGACCGACATCTGGGGCATCATCCTCCGCCCCGCGAACTTCGACCCCACGAAGAAATACCCCGTCATCGAATCCATCTACGCCGGACCGCACGGCGCGCATGTCCCCAAGGAGTTCCGCAGCTTCTACGGCCAGCAGGAGCTGGCGGAGCTCGGCTTCATCGTCGTGCAGATCGACGGCATGGGCACCAACCACCGCGGCAAGGCCTTTCACGACGTCGCCTGGAAGAACATCGCCGACGCCGGCTTCCCCGACCGCATCGCCTGGATGAAGGCCGCCGCGCAGCACGAGCCCGCCATGGACATCACCCGCGTCGGCATCTACGGCGGATCGGCGGGCGGGCAGAACGCCATGCGCGCCGTCCTGGATCACGCCGACTTCTACGACGCCGCCGTCGCCGACTGCGGCTGCCACGACAACCGCATGGACAAGATCTGGTGGAACGAGGCGTGGATGGGCTGGCCGGTGGATGAGTCGTACGAGCGCTCCAGCAACCTCGCCGATGCCCACAAGCTCGGCGGCAAGCTTTTACTGCTGGTGGGCGAGGCCGACCGCAACGTCGATCCGGCGTCCACGCTCCAGGTGGTGGATGCGCTGATCGCGGCGGACAAGGACTTCGAGTTCCTGCTGGTCCCCGGCGCCGGCCACGGCACGATGGGCCGCCCGCACGTGAAGCGGCGGTTTCATGACTTCTTCGTGCGGCACCTGTGGGGGACGGAGCCGCGGGGGGAGGGGGACGAACGGGCGGCGGGGTCGTCAGGCCCCTGACATTTGCCCTAACGCGGCACAAGCGGGTAGGCTGGCGGGGCGATGGCAAAACGGTTGTCCAAGGGGGCACGCGCCCGCAAGGGGTTTGCCGACGATGTGGCGGGGATGGAGCGCGAGCTTGCCGCCCGCGCCGCCACCCCCGCCCGCCCCTCCGCCCTCATCGACACCCGCGTCATCTACTGCGGCGATTGCCTGGAGCAGCTTCGCAAGCTGCCCGACGCCTGCGTGGACCTGATCTACATCGACCCGCCCTTCAACTCCAACCGCAACTACGAGGTCTTCTGGGGCGAGACGAAGGAGAAGCGCGCCTTCGAGGACCGCCACGCCTCCACGCAGAGCTACATCAACTACATGCGCCCGCGCTGCTACGAGCTGCGGCGCATCCTCAAGGATACCGGCAGCTTTTATTACCACTGCGACGATCACGCCTCGCATTACGTGAAGGTGATGCTGGATCAGATCCTCGGGTACAACAACTTCCGCAACGAAATCATCTGGAAGCGAACAGGGGCGCGGGGCGACGCCCAGCGGTGGAACCAACTGCACGACACCTTGCTATTCTACTCAGGCGGTCCGGAGTTCACGTGGAATCAGCCGTTCGCGCCACACTCTGAAGACTACATTGAGGGTCACTACGGGCAGGCAGATGAAAAGGGACGAAAGTTCCAACTCACAAGCATCATCAGCCCGAATCCGCGCCCAAATATGATGTATGAATGGAAGGGCTTCCCGTCGCCCGCAAAGGGATGGCGATTCTCGAAGGAGACGATGGCCAGGTTAGACGCGGAAGGTCGCATCTGGTACCCAAAGGACAAGACGAAGCGACCGAGGTACATCCGCTACCTCGATGAGATGAAGGGCACGCCGATGGGCAGCGTCTGGACAGACATTGCCCCGCTGAACTCTCAAGCACAAGAACGACTAGGGTACCCGACGCAAAAGCCGTTATCTCTTCTTGAGCGCATTGTCAGCGCTTCCAGCAACCCCAACGACATCGTCCTCGACGCCTTCTGCGGATGCGGCACGGCACTGGTCGCCGCACAGAACCTCGGCCGCCAGTGGATCGGCATCGACATCTCGCCCACCGCCTGCCGCGTCATGGCCAAGCGCCTGCGCGACGTCTGCAAGCTGCCGGAGAACGAAAGCCTCTGGCGCGTCGGGCGGGGCTTCGTCGTGCGCGACCTGCCGTGGACGATCGAGAAGCTGAAGGCAATCCCGCCGTTCGAGTTCGAGAACTGGGCGGTGATCGCCCTCGGCGGCATCCCCAACAAGGTGCAGGTCGGCGACATGGGCGTGGACGGGCGCATCTTCCCCGTCGGCACCAAGCCCGCCGACCAGGACAGCATGTTCGCCGGCGACTGGTTCCCCGTGCAGGTGAAGCAGACCGACAAGGTCGGCCGCCCGCTCATCGACCAGTTCTGCACCGTCATGGAGCGCGAAGACCGCCAGCGCGGCTTCTACGTCGCCTTCGGCTACACTGCCGACGCCGAGCGGGAGTGCGTGGCCTTCCACAAGCGCACCGGCAGACTCATCAAGCTGCTCACCGTCCAGGAGATTCTGGACGAGGAGCATGTGCAGAAGATGTAAGGGGCACTCGATGGCCGTGATTGGGATGGTCTTGAGCTTCTTGTCGGGCGCCGGCACTGCCGTGTTGACGCAGTTTGTCACTGCGCGCTTGCAGCACAAGCTGAAGCTCGAGGAGACGAAGCTATCAATGTACCTGTCGTGGCTCCCGTTCCTTTGCGAGTGCTACGCTCAGGCGGTTCACCCGGTCAGGGACCAGCACGACGAGCCGGCGTTCCTGCAGAAGAAACTTGAGGTAATGGGGGCGATTCAGCTAATAGGGCCGAGTGAAGCGATCGACGCGGCATCCAGTTTCTTCGAGATGGTGGAGTGCGGGTCCAAGGGCCTCAAACAGTTCGACGAGCAGGCCCTGCACCGAAGGTTTACATACTTGAGCTGCGTGTTGTGTTGCGCTATCCACGGCGAAGACCCTGGCGATTGCGAGAAGCCCTGAACACTTCTAGTCAGGGTTCATATCGGGCTTGGGAGACTGTCATGGCAGACGAGACCACAAGGTTCCGAATCGTTGCATGGACAACGAAGCAGCACCGGAACGGGCCTGCGCCTCTAGAACTCTGGGAGGACGAAGACGGCAAGTACACGATCTACGACCGCTTCGATGACAAGGGGCAGCCTATACCGAGCGACGAAATAAAGAGGCATGAACGGAAGGTGGAGTCGCCGGACGCGGTGCTCAAGCATGCTCTGACCATGCGATTCAGCGCCGGTATGCAGGGTCCCGGCGGTGACCGACGCGTGATTGCGCCGAGGTCCCTTTACATTCTCGATAAGTCCGGAGCTTCTCGATCACTCCGCGAGTACCGCGAATGGCAATTGACTGCCGTCGAGGGCATGCTTGCGCTGGTTACAGTTGGAAGGAGGGCCCGAAGCGGCACATTACGGTCCAGCAAGCTTGATACTTTCCGGCAGCTCCACGGGGGGCGACTTTTCTGCGAAGTGTGTCGGGGTTCCAACCACTCCTCGTACGGCGCGTACCAAGAGCAGTGCATCGAGTGCCACCACGTCGAGCCAATCCGTGAACGCCCCAACTCCGGGTCGGCGACAGTGGCGGCGGATTTGCTGCTTGTCTGTGCCAACTGTCATAGCGTACTCGAACGATCACGTCCCCGGCTTTCGGTGGCCGAGGTTCAGGCCTTGGGCGGATGGCAATGGTCGTCAAGTGCCACAGCTTGAGAGACGCAGCGGCTTGGTGCTATAATGGCGACGCACCGGAAGTAGAGTCTCCCGTGCAATTTGGCCGTCGCCACCCGAAAGGGCGGCGGCGGTCTTTCGATTTGTCATCTGCGAAACGGGGACGGTCACGCACGCTACGAGATGGCCTTGACGATGATGAAGAGGATGACGAGGGAGAGCAGGGCGGGCAGCGCCTTAATGCACGCCCAGATCGTCACCAGGATGATCCAGAGCATTAGCACGCAGGCGGTGAAGAAGTCCACCACCAGCTGCAGGCCGGCCTGGCAACCCTCGATGAATGCGCTGGATGTCGCCAGGATGTCGATCATCTCGGGTTCTCCGTGGGCGCGCCACTCACCGCGCTTGCGACGCTCCGCTGCCAATCTAATCGCCTGGCCCCGCCACGTCAACGGCGTCTCGCCCGAGATCACGCGGGATGAGCGCGGGCGGATCACGTCCGTCCATTTCGCCTTCGGCCCGCATCACTTCGTGCAGGTGATGGTCAAGGATGGCCGCGTCCAGTGCGCCATCGGCACCACCCACCACCACCCACCACGGCATCCGCGCCGACGCCTCCGAGGCGGGCGGCGAGCTTGAGAAGATGATCGACGAGCTGAAGGCCGCCCACCCGTCATCCGCTTTCTGACATTGCCCCATGAGACCCGCGACCCTCCCGGCTTCCGACGACATCGGCTTCGACGCCCTTTTCGGCAAGCTTCTGAGCGAGATGTTCCGCTTCCTCTTCCTCTCCGGCCACGGCTTGACGCTGCTGGCCCTGATCGCCCTCGCGGCGGTCGCAGGGCTGGCCATGCGGCGGATGGCGAGGTAGGGGCTTTGGCGCATGGGCGTCGAGCCTTTACATTGACAACCCTTCCAACCCGACAACGGAGGGCCCTCGCCATGACGACTGACTTCGAGCAGCACCTGAGCCTCAAGGCGCGACTGATCACCTTTATCGTCGGCGTCGTCGTGCTCGCGGTGGGGGTGGGGCTGATGTGGTTCAAGGTGGCCATGCCGGGGGCGATGCTCTTCGTGTGGCTGCTGATCGCCTTTCTCGGGGTGTGCGTCATCATCGCGGCGTTCGTGACGCCGCGTCATTACTGCGAGGACTGCGGGCAGTATGTCGGCGTCAGGGCGCGGCCCTGCCCCCGCTGCGGGTGCAATCGCTCCACGCGGAACCGCATCGCCGTCGGGCAGACGATCAAGCATCGTTGAGCCCGGCAGGAAAACCACCCATGCCCCTCCACTCTCCCCTCCCCCGAGATCACGCGCGATGACCGCGGGCGGATCACGTCCGTGCATTTCGCCTTCGGCCCGCATTACTTCGTGCAGGTGATGGTCAAGGATGGCCGCGTCCAGTGCGCCATCGGCACCACCCACCACCACCCACCACGGCATCCGCGCCGACGCCTCCGAGGTCGACAGCGAGCTTGAAAGGATGGTCGATGAACTGAAGGCCGCCCATCCCGAGCGGTCCTTCTGAGGGACAGGAAACCAGAGCCATGCCATGCTTGAGGGACGTGAAGGGGTCAGGAGTCGCCCGGGGTCGGGGCCTGGCGTTGAGCAGCGCACCGCACATCCTGACGGGCTGACCCGACGGTTGCGATCTTCGACCCGCCGGTGCGACTTTCGGGACCGACAGCGCCGGTGACGGCACCCAACATTCAATTGTCGGTGCCCAAGGTCGGACTTTGGCCTCGCAAAGCTCGATGTTGCGAACCGACCTTTCAACTTTGGTCACGAACAACGCCACTTTGCGTACGAACAATTCAATTGTTCGTACGCACAATTGAATTGTTCGGCGCATATTCGGACGCGTCCGGGGCTCACCATCGCCCTTGGGCCTCCGCCGGGCGTTTTTCCCGGACCGCCCTCCCACGCGAGCGCCCGCAGCGCCCGGAGCGCTCCTCCACGCCGCCGCAAGGAGCCAGCCCCGGGGGCGGGCTCCGCATCCCCCGTCCGGGTGCCGGGTGGCGCCG
>JBGTBZ010000545.1:0-4841 GCA_041749155.1 Phycisphaerae bacterium | reverse complement strand
GAGCACCCGGCCGGCGGATGGCGAGGTCGAGGCCGAAGCCCCGACCGGCGATGAGGCACGCACCCCGCCCACCGAGACCGAGCGCGGTGGAACCGGCCAGACCGTTCCACCAGAGCGCCAGGACGGCCCCGTCACGGAGATGGAGACAACCACCACCTCCCCCGCCGAGGACCGCAGCAAGCCGCTCTTCCCGGTCAACTATCCCCTGGGCGCCTTCGGCCGCGATACGGCTCAGGCCCCGGAGCAGCAGTCGGTCGTGTTCCATAACGGGACAATCTGGACCGCCGGGCCCGAGGGGATCATCGAGAACGGTTACGTCGTTATTACCGACGGCAAAATCGCCGCGGTGGGTAGCGGCGAGCCGCGGAACGTGCCCAACGGGGCGGCCCGGGTCGACCTGGATGGCCGGCACGTGTCGCCGGGCATTATCGACGCCCACAGCCACATCGCCTCCGACAGCGGCATCAACGAGGGGTCACAGGCCATCACCTGCGAAGTCCGCCTTCAAGATTACGTAAATCCTGACGACATCAATATCTACCGCCAGCTTGCCGGCGGTACGACGATGGCCAACACGCTCCACGGCTCGGCCAACCCGATTGGCGGGCAGAACGTGGTCATCAAGTTCCGCTGGGGCCAGGGCCCGGATGACTTCATCATGGCCGAGGCGCCCCAGGGCGTGAAATTCGCCCTCGGCGAAAACGTGAAGCGCGCCGGCGGTGGCGGCGGTGGTGGCGGCGGCCGCTATCCGGGCAGCCGCATGGGCGTTCCGGAGATCATCGCCGACGCCTTCCGCGCAGCGCTGGACTACCAGCGTGCCAAGCAGAGCTACAACGGCAACGGCGGGCTCCCCGTCCGCACGGACCTGGAGCTTGAGGCGCTGAGCGAGATGCTCAGCGGCGAGCGGCTGATTCATTGCCACAGCTACCGGCAGGATGAGATCCTGGCGATGCTGCGGGTGCTGGAGGAGTTCGACATCCAGATCGGCTCGCTGCAGCACATCCTGGAGGGGTACAAGGTCGCCAGCGAGATGGCGAATCATGCCAGGGACAAGGAGGGCAACGATGGCCTGGGCGCCACCGCGAGCACCTTCAGCGACTGGTGGGCCTACAAGATGGAGGTGTACGACGCCATCCCCTACAACGGCGCGATCATGCACAACGCCGGCGTCGTCGTCAGCTTCAACAGCGACGACGCGGAGCTGGCCCGCCGCCTGAACCTCGAGGCCGCCAAGGCCGTGAAGTACGGCGGCGTGCCGCCCGAGGAGGCGATCAAGTTCGTCACACTCAACCCGGCCAAGCAGCTTCGGATCGACGAGCATGTCGGCAGCCTGGAGACGGGCAAGCACGCGGACCTGGTGGTCTGGACGGGCTCGCCGCTTTCGACGAAGAGCCGCGTCGAGCAGACGTGGATCGACGGCCGCAAGTACTTCGACCGCGAGGATGACCTCAAGGCCCGCGAAAAGGTCCGCGAGATGCGGGCCGCCCTCATCCAGCGTGCCCTGGGCAGCGGCGAGCCTGCGGCGCCCGGTGAGACTCCAGTCCGCGAGACGTATATGTGGGCCCACCACGACATCTACTGCGGCCACGGCCTCACCATCGAGCACCTCGAGGCGATGCAGCAGCAGCACGATGGCCACGACCACGAGTGAGCCACCGGCTCATGGAAGCGTTTGAGTTTCAGCAACCCACGAAGACCTGCCGTGTGATCACGGCCAACTCCGGAAACAGCCATGAAGTGGACACTCCTGCTTCTCGCAACCGCCCTGACATTCGGGCTCCTTGCCGCATCCACCCCCGCCAGTGACGAGGTTCCGGGCAAGGCCCAGGAACGAGCCATAGCCCTGGTCGGCGGCACCGTTTACCCCGTCAGCGCCGATCCCATCGAGAATGGCGTTGTGGTTTTCGCCGACGGCAAGATCACCGCCATCGGGGCCCGCGGCGACGTCGAGATTCCCGACGGGGCCGACGAGATCGACTGCTCCGGCAAGCGGATCTATCCCGGCCTGTTCGACGCCGCCAGCCAGATCGGCCTGACGGAGATCGGCAGCGTCGCGGTGACGCGTGACAGCGCCGAGACCGGCAGCGTGAACCCAAACGCCCAGACGCACGTGAGCGTCAACCCGGACAGCGAGCTGATCCCCACGACACGGGCCAATGGCGTGCTGATTGCCCACATCATGCCGACCAGCGGCCTGGTCAGCGGCCAGGCCGCGGTCCTTCAACTCGACGGCTGGACCTGGGAAGACCTGACGATCTCGGCCCCCACCGGGATGGTGGTCAACTGGCCCAACATGCTCCCGCGGCAGGCCTCGTTCGGCCAGCAGACGCCCGCGGAGGAGCAGACGCGGCAGCGCGACGACAATCTTCGTGCGATCGAGGACCTTTTCGACGACGCCGGACGGTACAAGCTGGCTCTGGAGGCGGCGGGCATTGAAGCGCCCGCGACGGCCATGGTCGCCCGCAGCGGCATCGACGGCGCAGAGCAGGTCGCCGCCAACGGCCAGAATGGCAAGTCCGCTCCGCCGGCCTACGACGCGAAGCTGGAGGCGATGGTCCCGCTGCTGGGCGGCGAGATCCCGATGATCGTGAACGCCGACGAGGCCAGCCAGATCGCCTCCGCCGTTGCCTTCGCCAAGCGGCGGGGTCTGAAGATCGTCATCAATGGCGCCACCGACGCCGGCAAGGTCATCGACCTTCTGGCCGAGCACCAGGTTCCGGTGATCATCAACGGCACGCATCGCCTGCCGCCGGGGCGGGACGAGCCCTACGACGAGGCGTACAGCCTGCCCGCGCGGCTGCACGAGGCGGGCGTGCCCTTCGCGCTGACGAGCAATCGCGAGCCAGCCTTCATCCGCAATCTGCCGTATCACGTGGGCAGCGCCATCGCCTTTGGCTTGCCCGAGGATGCGGCCCTGCGGAGCATCACGCTCGCGCCCGCCGAGATCCTGGGCGTCGCCGACCGCGTGGGCAGCCTTGAGGCTGGCAAGGATGCCACGCTGATCGTCACCGACGGCGACATCTTCGAGACGCCGACGCACGTGACGCACGCCTGGATCCAGGGACGCCCGGTGGACCTCGCAAGCAAGCACACCCGGCTGAACGACAAGTACAAGCAGCGCTACGGGCAGGAATGAGGCGCCGCGTTGCGGCGAAGTCCGAATACGAAACCAGAATGACGAATTGAGCCGCGAACAGGCCGGCATCGCTGGTTTCCGAACTGGTTGTTCGGGCTTGGTCATCGATTCGTCATTCGGGCTTCACGCGAGCTTCGCGATGATCGCACTGGCGAACTCATCGGTGCCCGCCGTCCCGCCCAGGTCCCGCGTGCGCACGCGGCCCTCTTCCAGCACGCCGTCATAGGCCCCCTTGATTCGCTCGGCGATCGCCGTCTCGCCGAGGTAATTGAGCATCATCACGCCGCTCATCAGCACCGCCAGCGGGTTGGCGACGCCCTTGCCGCCGATGTCGGGCGCGCTGCCGTGGACGGCCTCGAAGACCGCGCCGTCGTCGCCGATGTTGCTGCCGGGTACGACGCCCAAGCCCCCAACCATGCCGGCACACAGGTCGCTGACGATGTCCCCATACAGGTTCTCCAGTAGCAGCACGTCGAACTGCGTCGGATCCTGCACCAGCTTCATGCACCCGGCGTCGATGATCACTTCGCCGTAGCCGATGTCCGGATACTCTTTCGCCGTCTCGGCGGCGCACCGGAGAAAGAGGCCGTCGGTCAGTTTCATGATGTTGGCCTTGTGCAGCACTGTCACCTTCCTGCGGCCTCGCTCGCGGGCGTAATCGAAGGCGAAACGGGCAATCCGCCGGCTGGCGGCCTCGCTGACGACCTTCAGGCTGGTGACGACGCCGGGCACGACCTCGTTCTCCACGCCGCTGTAGAGCCCTTCGGTGTTCTCGCGCACGATCACCAGGTCCACCCCGTCGTATCGGGTTTTCACGCCCGCCAGACTGCGCACGGGGCGGATGGCGCCGTATAGCGCCAGCGCCTTGCGCAGCCTCACGTTCACGCTCGTGAACCCCTTGCCCACGGGCGTCGTGATCGGGCCCTTCAGGGCCACCTTGTGCTTCTTGATCGCTTCAAGCGTTTCCGCGGGAAGCACATCCTCGTGCCCGCGCTCCAGAGCCCCCGCGCCCGCGTCGCATTTCACCCACTCCACATCGAATCCCGCCCCCTCCATGACCCGGCAGGCGGCGCCGGTCACCTCGGGGCCGATCCCATCGCCGGGAAGCAGAACAATCTTGTGCTTGGCCATAGGGCAAGAGACTATGGGCGGCATCTGGTCGAGGCAATGCGCACAAGCGAACACCGCGCCGGGCGCCCCTTCACGGAGACAGCCGACCACAACGCGTGGCTCGTAAGCAACGAGTGAATGCTCAGGCCGCCAGCCGCGCCGCCGGGCTCATCACGCGGATCGTCTTCTGCGGGCCGGTGATCGCCGCCACTTCCTCCGCGCTCTTGCCCGCATCCTCCGCGTAGTGCCGGGCTTGCTCCTGGCTCATCTCCTCAACAACCACCTGCCCCTGCACGATCACCCTCTGCCCCGCCGCGTCCGCCGGGATCAGGCGCTCATCGGCGTCGATCGGACAGGTAAACTTCACGAAGATCGTCTCCTCGCCGCCGGCCGGGTCCGCGATCCGCAGCCAGCACCCCTTCCTGGCGCATACCTCCGCGATCGTCCCGCGAAGCTCGACGTCGCGCCCAGCGTACGCCGTCGGATCCGCCAGCACCGCCGCGATGTCCAGCGCGGGCATCTCGGCCATGATCGGCTCGCCATACGTCGTCCAGCCCGCGTCGGCGGAGCCGGCGGTGCGGGCCAGCGTCGTCCC
>JBGTBZ010000544.1:0-3240 GCA_041749155.1 Phycisphaerae bacterium | reverse complement strand
GGCCAGCGGAGGCGCCCGCGCCCGAGCGGCCCATGCGCCGCCGTGGCCAGGAGGAGCAGCAGGAGGATGGCCAGGATGAGCAAGAAGGCGACGCCTCTGCTCAGGACCGCCGCGGCGAGGGGGAGCAGGCCGAGGAGGCGGCAAAGCCGGCCGATGAGGATCCCGAGTTCAAGATCGAGAACGCCCGGGTCGTGTACAAGTTCCTGCACAACGGCGGTCCGAACACGCCGCGGATGATTATTCCGCAGTACCTGGCCGACAGCCAGCACATGGTGTTCATCACGGAGCTGTCGGGCTTCCGCCAGCTTCACGTGCTGGATCCGGTGTACGAGCAGCTCGTGCAGATCACACACGGGAAGTTTGAGGTTTATCCCTTCCACATCTCGAAGGATCACGAGCGCCTATTCGTGACGGCGACGGTCGAGAACGATCCGTCGCAGGAGTGGGTGTACCAGGTGGACCTGAAGACGCGTGAGATGACGCGGCTCTGCTCCGGCGAGGGCGTGCTCAGCCGGGTTGCGGTGTCGGACAACGGGAATCACCTGATCGGCATGAAGGTCGACTTCGGGGCGCCCACGGAGATGGTCGCGTTCGACTGCTCGGGCGAGGAGTCGGTGGAGACGGTGCTCAGCGACTTCAGCCCGGAGGAGGCCCACAAGCTGACGAGCGTGAAGCCGGAGTACTTCAGCTTCCAGAACCGGCACGGGCACACGATCTACGGGCACATGTTCAAGCCCAAGGATTGGTCTGCCCAGGACAAGCGGCCGCTGCTGATCTACGTCTACGGCGGACCGCTGGGTGATCAGAAGATGACCTCCCGGGGCTCGTACTCTGCGCCTTCGTACTTCTTTGCCCGCTACATGGCCGAGAAGCATGGTTACGTGACGGCTACGGTGGATCCGCGTGGGGCCTCGGGCTTCGGGGCCGCCTTCGAGAAGGCCAACTTCCAGCAGGTGGGCAAGCCCCAGACCGAGGACCTGGTGGATGCCGCGGACTGGCTGGTGGCCAATGCCGGGGTGGATCCGAAGCGCCGGGCCCTGCATGGCTGGAGCTTCGGCGGATTCCAGACGCAGATGGTCATGTACAGCGAGCCGGACGCCTTCGCGGCGGGCATCGCCGGGGCCGGGCCGACGGAGTGGCAGAACTACAACTCCTGGTACACCACCGGCACGGTGGCCCAGCAGGCGGAGTTCAAGCAGAAGCTGGATGAGTACTCCCTGCTTCCGATCGCCAAGAACCTCAAGGGCCGGCTCCTGCTGGTGCACGGCATGGAGGACTCCAACGTGCTCTTCCAGGACACCGTCCGCGTCTACCGAGAGCTGTTGCGCGGCGGAAAGGAGCACCTGGTGGACCTGTTCCTTGACCCGACTGGCGGGCACGGGATGGGCGGCGACGTCAAGACGATCGGCCAGTACCGCAAGTACGAGGATTTCCTGCTGACGCACGTCGGCAAGGGAGAGCCGATCAATGGCAGGCCAGATTCCGAGGCCGACCTCCCCGAAGGGCGCACTGCCTCGGCGGAGGTGCAGGAGAAGGCCGAAGGGGCTTCGAACTGATGACCCTCTGCATGTCCGCTAGCCGCGAGCCAACGGCTCGCGGCTTTCGGTGCGCGCGTCTCTCGCGACGGACCGCGAGGCGTCGGCTCGCGGCTAACGGGTCGTCGCGTACCATGGCCCTATGACGGCCCCATTGACGTATTCGAGCTACCTGAAGGTCGAGGAACTGCTGGCCCTCCAGCAGCCGCGCTCCGGCGAGGCAGGCGGCAAGGCGGAGCACGACGAAACACTCTTCATCATCATCCACCAGGTCTACGAACTGTGGTTCAAGCAGATGCTCCACGAGGCCGATCACCTCAGGGGGCTCTTCGAGGCCAACGAGCACGCCGCGGCCTACGGGACGCTGCGGCGGATGCTGACGATCCTCAAGACGCTGGTGGCCCAGGTGGACGTGCTGGAGACGATGACGCCGGTGTCGTTCAGCAGCTTCCGGTCGCGCCTGGACTCGGCCAGCGGCTTCCAGTCGGCCCAGTTCCGCGAGCTGGAGTTCGTGCTGGGCAAGAAGACCGCCGGGGCCGTGGCCCACTACCCGGAGGGCTCCGCCCTGCGCCAGCGGCTCGAGCGGCGGTTTGGGGAGCCGACGGTCTGGGACGCTTTCCTGAAGATGCTGACGCTGCGGGGCTACGAGGTGCCCCGGGAACTGCTGGAGCGTGATGTCGCCCAGCCGCCGGAACCGTCGCCGGCGCTGCAGGAGACGCTGGTGCGGATCTACCACAACGATGCGCTGACGCGGCAGATGTGCGAGGTGCTTGTGGACCTGGACGAGGGCATCCAGGAGTGGCGGTACCGACATGTAAAGATGGTCCAGCGGACGATCGGTGTCAAGATGGGCACGGGGGGCTCGGCCGGCGCGGCATACCTGGTCAAGACGCTGATGATTCCCCTGTTTCCCGATCTGTGGGAGATCCGGGCGTCGCTTTGATCCGTCGGGACGGGCCGGCGCGTAGTAACATGGCGGCGTGTCCTTTCGCGATGCTCCCCCCAACGCACCGCGCGTCACCTTGAGGATCGAGCAGGATGTTCCCTGCCCCGACTGCGGCTACAACCTCCGCGGCCTGCGGATGGACGGCCGGTGCCCGGAGTGCGGGCGCCCCACGATCGACACGTTTGCCCGTCCCCTGCGTGCCGCCACGGGCGTGCTGGCAGAAGAGATGATCCGGCGAGCGGGAAACCTGCTGGTCATCCTCCTGGCCTGGTGGGTGCTCGGGCTGATCGGCGGGCAGCTTCCGCCGACTCTGTGGCTCATCCTGTTCACTTTGGCGTCGGCCGTGGGCGGGACGGGACTGCTGCTGAACCTGGCACATGCGTTTCGGCTTCGGCGGCAGGCGCTGGCGCGGCGCGGGGGATCGAGCAAGCCGCTGCAGGAGGCCGCGACAAAGTGGCTGGGCTTGTGCCTGCTCGCGGTGCTGGCCTGGGCGGGATTGGTAATCATCCTGATCATCGTGCCCCAGCAAGCCTCCGCAGTCGTGCAGGGAGGCCTGATCCTGCTGGCAAGCGCCTCCGCGGCGGGAGCACAGCTCCTGGCGGCACAGGCGAGCTCCACGGTGCTGCGCCGGCTTGCCCTGGCAACCTCGCCGACAGCGGTCATCACGCTGGGGCTCGCAGCGGCGGCGTTGATTCCGGCCTGCATCGCGCCCGCGGTCGAGGGAGGGCTGGTGGCGTCGATCCGGGTGCTCGTGGGGTT
>JBGTBZ010000543.1:0-4563 GCA_041749155.1 Phycisphaerae bacterium | reverse complement strand
CCCCGGGCGGCCGGGCCGCGCGGCTGCGGCGGCTTGGCAAGCACCCAGGCCCCCGGCAGTTGGTCGCGGATCGATTCCAGCTCCTGCATCGTCTCCGGCTGCTTGATCACGCGGCCACGGACCGGGCCGTCGGTACCGGCGGCCCAGGATCGCGTCGTGAAGGCAATGTCGACCTCCACCGGCGCCACCACGCGGAAGTGCGAGGGCCCGCGATCGAAACGGACCGGAATCTCGCCCCACTTGTGGAGGTGCGCGTTGCTGGCCCCGAAAGACTCAAACATCTCCTTCGTCCAGTGATTCGCCCGCTCCAGCCGGGTGGAACCGGTCAGGCGCGGCCCGATTTCCTCGGCCAGGAACGAGAGGTAGAGCCAGACGCGGCTGTTGTCGCGCCCTTCCTGGATGATGCGTTCGATGGCGTCCGGATCGCCCTGAGCGGCCGCGGGACGAGCGGCCATCAGCAGGACGGAGAGGATCGGCAACGCGCACAATGCGGCGCGGCGGAACTTGCGGATCATGGGCGGCCTCGCGACAGGGGTGAGTGAACCAGGAAGCCGCCGCCTGAGTGGCCGCGGCAAAATGGGCAGTACCGGACCAATATGGTCGGTCGGGCCTGCGGATGCAAGCCTGATCCGCCGCGGAAGGCAGGCCCCGAGGGCGGTGGCGGGCCGAGGAGCCGGAACGTGGGAAAGCTAGGTTTTTCTGATGTTTTCGGAGCCAATGCATTGAAAGCGCCGGTTTTTCCGCTAGATTCCCGCGACGCGGCCCGGGGAACGGAGACTAATCGGGCCGCAGGCGGTTGACGAAGCGCTCCAATGGGTTGCGCCCGGCCGCACAGGAACCAACAAGCTCCACCTTTGATCCTCCAGATCAGGAGACACCCACAATGGCAAAGACTGCCACGACTAACCGGGCCAAGTCCATGAGCAAGAGCGAGATCAACTCGCACATGGCCGAACGCGTCGGTATCACCAAGAAGCAGAGCCAGCAGTTTTTCGAATCGCTGGCCGACCTCGCCTACGCCCAGGCAAAGAAGAACGAGCGGGGCTTTGTGCTCCCCGGCCTCGGCAAGCTCATCGTCGCCAAGCAGGGCCCAAGGACCTACCGCAACCCCCAGACCGGCGAAGCCGTCAAGAAGGGGCCCAGCAAGAAGCTCAAGTTCCGCCTCAGCAAGCAGGCCAAGGACAGCGTCCTAGGCGCCAAGAAGTGATCTGACGCCTCATATCCCTTATATGCGGAGGACCGCACCGGCATCGGCCGTGCGGTCCTTCCGTTTTTCCGCCCGGCCCTACGTGGCACGAAGGTTGCACTCACCTTCTCCTACGCCAGTACTCGAAAGGGAGTAGAACGCCGTGTTAGTTGAATCAAGGTCCCTCAGGCCCGTCTCGTTGGACACCCCGCCCATTCACCACCACCGCGAAGAACACCCGTCTCTAGCAGGGTTCCTCCAGACTGAGAACGCCGCCGACGGCCTCTATCAGAGGGCTTTGGATCATCTGGGCGATCAGGACCGACGCGATGCCGATGTCCGCAATCTTCTGACACAGATCCAGTCCCAGCATGCCGAGCACGCCCGGACGCTGAGGTGCAGGATCGAGGTGGAGGGCGATTGCCAGAAGCCCAGCAGCAATGCAGGCGACCAGTGGGCAAAGGCCATTCTAGGGACCGCCAACCGCTACAGCACCGTCACGATGCTCCGCGTGCTTAAGGAGAACGAAGAGCAGGCCCTGGCCGATTACCGCCGCGGCGTTGATGAACTCGGCCGCGAGGAGTGCAATTTGCTCTGGGGGCGGCTCATACCTGCGACGGAGCGGAATGTGGACCTGCTGGAGGAGATGCTTCACGACCGCAGCCCGTAGGTCGCGATGTGACGGAAACTCCGCAGCACTGACTTTGCGTCGTAGCAGCGCCCGGTCGCCCCTTGGGTGCCGGGCGTTTTTATGGTGAAGGGAAAGCCGGAAGAGGGATTTGAACCCTCAACCCCCGCTTTACGAAAGCGGTGCTCTGCCGTTGAGCTATTCCGGCCTGCAAATCGGGCGTGCCATTGTTCGACCCGCCGCAATAGGGGTCAAGCCGTTCTACGCCCTGTGGCAACCTCCCGTTCGCCCTCCACCGCTGTGGACGATAACCGCGGCGGCGTCTATGCTCGCCACCTGCGCCGTTGTGGGCGCCGGAGAAGTTATCTCTCGACCCGTAAAGGAGTTGACATGCCCAAGCCGCGTCGCCGCCGCAAGGTCGGCAGCAAGAAGCGCAAGGCCCGTCGCGACCGCCGGAAGCGTTAGAACGGGATTCCCGGGGCTATCCGACGCTCTGAGGTCAATTTGCGTACGTTCTCGGTCGTGCGACCTTAACACGACCGCCCGATCGGGCGATTAGCATCAGGGACGGCACTTTCGCGCCTTTGGGGCCTGCCGCCCTGCCTGATGGACAAGCTCGCCACCACCCTATTGCCACAGTCCTCCGCGACGCGCGCCGGCACCAGTCCCTCCGCGGAAGCGGGCACTCGCGCGGAATCGCCGCCGCTCCACCCGCTGTTCTTCAACCGCGAGCTGAGTTGGCTGGACTTCAACGCCCGCGTCCTGGAGTTGGCGGAGGACGATCGCGTTCCCTTGCTGGAGCGCGTGAAGTTCCTGGCCATCTTCGCCAGCAACCTCGACGAGTTTTTCATGAAGCGGGTTGGCGGGCTGCAGCGACAGCGGGCCGCAAAGATCTCCACGCGCACCATCGACGGCCTGACGCCCGAGGAGCAGCTCACGCTGATCCACGCCCGCGTCCGGCAGATGCTCGACCGCCAGATCGAGTGCTGGTACGCGCAGCTTCACCCCGCCCTCAAGAAGCAGGGAATCCGCATCTGCCGCTACGCCGAGTTACCCGAAGCCGACAAGGCCGTCGCGGACGATTTCTTCCGGCGCAACGTCTTCCCGATTCTCACGCCGCTGGCTGTCGACCCCGGCCACCCCTTCCCGTTCATCAGCAACCTCAGCAAGTCGCTGGGCGTGATGATCGAGCACCCCACGACGGCGGAGCAGAGCTTCGTTCGCATCAAGCTCCCCGAGAACCTGCCCCGCTGGATTCCCCTGCCACAGCCTGAGGCGCCCGCCACCCCGGTCCCGCACACCAATGGCGACCCCGTTCAGGCGCCGCCCGCGGTGACCTCCACGCGCTTCGTCCCCCTGGAGGGAGTGGTGGGCGGAAACCTCGCCACGCTCTTCCCCGGCATGAACGTGCTGGAGCACCACCTCTTCCGCGTGACACGCAACGCCGACGTCGAGATGGACGAGGAGGACGCCGACGACCTGCTGGAGCTTGTCGAGCAGGAGCTCCGCCAGCGCCGAATGGCCCGCGTGGTCCGCCTGGAGATGCCCGAGGCCATGAGTCGCGCCATGCGCGACCTTATCAAGGAAAGCATGGGCGTCGCCGAGGAGGACGTCTACTCCCTCCGCGGCCCCGTAGACATGGACGACCTGATGGCCCTGGGCGAAATCGACCGCCCGGAGGCCAAGTTCGAGCCCTGGAAGCCCCTGGTGCCCCCGCGGCTGGCCGACGACGAGGCGGACATCTTCAGCGTCATCCGCAGCGGCGACATCCTCGTGCACCACCCCTACGAGAGCTTCGCCGCCAGCGTCGAACGCTTCATCCAGGAGGCGGCGGAGGATCCGGGCGTCCTGGCCATCAAGATGACGCTCTACCGCACGAGCCGCGAGTCGCCCTTCGTGCCCGCCCTGATCAAGGCGGCCGAGGAGGGCAAGCAGGTGGCGGTGCTGGTGGAGCTTAAGGCCCGATTCGACGAACAGCGCAACGTGGAGCTGGCCCAGCGGCTGGAAAAAGCGGGCGTACACGTGGTTTACGGCGTGGTGGGGTTCAAGACGCACACCAAGATCGCCATGGCGGTCCGCGAGGAGCGCGACGGCTCCGGCTCGACCCTGCGGACCTACTGCCACATCGGCACCGGCAACTACAACAGCCGGACGGCAGCGCTTTACACGGACCTGGGCCTCTTCACCTGTGACCCGGGCGTCTGCGGCGATGTGATCGAGCTGTTTCACTCGTTGACCGGCCGCAGCATGCACCGCAACTACCGCCGGCTGCTGGTGGCCCCGGTGAACATGCGCGACCGGTTCCTGCAGATGATCGAGACGGAGCTGCGCAACGCCGAGGCGGGGCGCGAAGCGCGCATTACCGCCAAGATGAACTCCCTTCAGGATGACACGATTATCCGCGCCCTCTACGAGGCCAGCGGCGCCGGCGTGAAGGTGGATCTGGTCGTCCGCGGCTTCTGCTGCCTGCGGCCGGGGGTCGAGGGGCTCTCGGAGAACATCCGCGTCGTCAGCATCCTCGGCCGCTTCCTCGAGCACAGCCGCATCTTCCGCTTTCACAACGATGGCAAGCCGCGCTACTTCATCGGCTCCGCCGATTGGATGATGCGGAACCTGGATTACCGCGTGGAAGCCATCACCCCCGTCACCGACGCCCACGCCACCGGCAAGCTCGACGCCATCCTGGAGGCCGCCCTGGAAGCCGGCGAACACGCCTGGAACCTGGCTCCAGACGGTCGCTGGACGCCGC
>JBGTBZ010000542.1:0-1674 GCA_041749155.1 Phycisphaerae bacterium | reverse complement strand
GCATGCGGCGGAAGGCCGACGGGTGTCGGTGAGGGGGCATGTGCGAGGGCGGGTGGAGGCGCGGGTGCGGTTGGAGACAAGGGCACGGCTTGGGACGCAGACGCCAGCGATGGCGTCGCGGGCGGGTCGGCTGTCGTCGTGCCACACGCCAGGAGGAGAGCGCCCGCCCACACGGAAAGCGCCGATGTGCGCCTGATCGAGCGTGCTTTCATGTGAGCGGCTTCCTCCGCGCCGGAGAGCTTGGACGAGGTTCCCGGCGTCGGCGCATGATAACGGCGGCACCCGGGCGCGGGGAGAAGTCACTCAGAGCCGTGGGAACCAGCGCGACGATGCCGATCGCGCAGGCGCGCAGTTCTGCCGATCGAGGCCGCTCGACAGCGTTATGCTGTCTGCTTCACGCGGCGGCGCCCGGTGGCGTCGCGCGCGGTTCCGGGCAGCAGCACTGGAGGTCACGCCATGCAGTCGATGCGTCCGATCCACTTCACGACTCTGCAACGCCTCGCGGCTCTGGCCGCGCTGCTCGGCGTGCTCGCCGTCTCCGCTTCCGCGCAGTTCAACGACTTCTACTGGACCCTGCAGGACGACAGCGGCGACGGCATCGCGTCCATCACGCCGGACACGATGTACACCGTCGCGAACTGGCCGTCGCTGGGCGGCGGCGCCTTCCTGCTGTATGAATCCGTGGCGCCTGTCAACGGCCGCATCACCGTGGACATGTGGTACATGACCTTCGACGGCGCCTGCGGGCAGAGCCTGCCCGTCTTCGTGCTGAATGGCGTCGTGACCACCCTCGCGACGTGCAGCAAGTCCGAGACGCTGATCTTCAGTGTCCCCGCGGGCGCGGAGTTCGGCCTGGGTCTGCAGACTTTCGACGGCACGTGGCCGGGCTGGGCGCAGTGGACCAACTTCCAGTTCGAGCCAGTGCCGAACTTCAATCCCTGGACCGATCTCGGCTCGGGGCTGGCCGGCGCGAGCGGCGAGCCGTCGCTTGCGGGCACCTCGCTCCTCTATCCGCACTTCCCGTTCGGGCTGCGGCTCACCGATGCCGCGCCAGGTGCAGCGGTCACGCTCATCGTCGGCTTCAGCGAATTAAACGGCGCCTTCAAAGGCGGCGTGCTCGTGCCCGCCCCCGACCTGGTGCTCACGGGCCTGGTCACCACGACCCACGGCTCGATGGAGCTGGACGCGGGCTGGCCCGGCAGCGTGCCCTCGGGCTTCACCTTCTACCTGCAAGCCTGGATCGCCGATGCGGGAGCACTGGCCGGCTTCGCCGCCAGCAACGCCCTGAGCGCCGAGACGCCGTAGCGACGCCGGCTTGCAGCTCGGGTTCACGGTGCCTTCAGTCTTGCGACACACACGCGAACTGACGCACCGGCTCGAAGGGGACAGGCTTGCGCGCGCGAAACCACTCGACGGGCAGACGGGCCCCACTTTTAAGTCGGCGCTCGAAGCGCGATCCTCGGGGGAACACACTCGCGGGGCCTGACTGGCGCCGCCGTCTCACCGAGAGGGAGGCCTGATGGACTTCGAACCCGACGCCGGGGCCGCCATCCTGGAGCACACGCCGAACACGCTCCGTGCGATGCTCGCGGGATTGCCCCCCGCGTGGACCGCCGCAACGGAAGGGCCCGACACCTGGAGCGCGTACGATATCGTCGGCCACCTCATCCACGG
>JBGTBZ010000541.1:0-1873 GCA_041749155.1 Phycisphaerae bacterium | reverse complement strand
CCGCCCTCGGTCTTGCGCACGACGCCCTCGAGCCGGGTGCCGTCGGTAAGCCTGAGAATGTCCGCCAGGGCCGCGTGAGCCGTCAGCGCCACCACCAGCAGCAGGGTGAGGCCGGCCAGGCTCAGGGCTCGGAAAGTGTCTTGGCGCGGCATCATTTGGCTCCAGGACAGCGGCGGGGGTCCCCGCTCGGATAATACGAGGAATTTGGCCCCTGGGTCACCCGCCGAAGCGTCAAAAGCCGCCTCAGATCCCGTCGGCGGGGGGGCCGATGCGCGAACCCCACCGAATCTGACTCCTGCGCGCGGCAAAGGTTCGACAGCATTGAGGGACGGTTGCCGCCCGCTCCGTTCGCCGATTCCTGGGAAAGGCCCGCTTGCTACGATCCACCATGCCTGCCGACGCGCCCGCCGCCAGCGTTCCGGTTGACGTGGCGGACCCCATCAATGCCCGCATACTCGCTGTCGGCGAGGACAATCTGCCCGGCTTCCGGCGCGATCCGTTCGGGGACATCGCGGACCTGGCCGGACTGGATCGCGAGACGGTCATCGCGAGGGTCCGGGCGATGCTGGAAGCGGGCGTCATCCGCCGAGTGCGGCAGACGTTGCTGGCGACATCGCTCGCCAGGGGGGCCCTGGTGGCATGGAAAGTGCCCGAGGACCGGCTGCACGCCGCCTTTGACTGGATGTTTCAGGACGATCCGTTCAGCGGGCATGTCGTGATCCGCTCGACCGATCGCCAGACTCCCGGCAGCGCCTACCGGCTCTGGACGACGCTGAAGGTGCCGGCAGGGTACTCAATGCATAAACATTGCCAGCAGCTTCAGTTGCGCACGGGCGCAACGGCCTTCAGGCTGCTGCCGGCGACCAAACTCTTTGCCCTGGGCGTCGGCCACGTGCGGCGAAAGCAGATCGAGCCCGGCGACAAGACGGCGGAGCCGGGAAAGGTGATCGACGTCGAAGTCACGGAGGTTCGCGAGGCGGAATGGCCCGTTCTGTCGGCGCTGAAGCGGGAGTTTGAGCCGGAGGAGCTTTGTGCCGACCCACTCTGGGCCCCGCGGGCGGCGGAGGCGGGGGTGTCGCTGGCGGCGTTCTACGCCATGGCCCAGGACTTCGCCGCCCGCGGGGTAGTTGGGCGGTTCAGCACGTTCCTGGAGCATCACAAGCGGCTCTCGACGGGTGAACGGGTGACGAAGTTCAACGCCCTGTTCCACTGGGCGGTCCCGCCGGGCCGCGAGATCGAGGCGGGGCGGGAAGTGGGGCGGTTTCATTGCCTGACCCACGCCTATTGGCGCGAGGCCGGCCCGGAGTTCGGCAACGTGAACATCATGGGCGTCAGCCACGGCACCGAGAAGGACCGCGTCCTGGCCCACAAGGCCGCCATCGATGCGCATCTGGAGGAAGTGGGCATTCCGGTTAGCTACACCAACGTTTTCTGGGGCGGTCGCAGCGAGATCAAGCCCAGCGAAGTCAGCCCGATTGCCTTCCGGGAGTTCTGGCGGGAGCAGGGGCTCGAGCCTGATTCGCTCAGGGATTCGGAGTAAACCTGGTGCCGAAGACCCAACTCGATGCGTATTACGGGAAGACCATCCCGGACATCATCGCGCCGGACCTGCGCGTGCTGTTCTGCGGCATCAATCCCTCCCTGACCAGCGCCGCCCTGAACTGCCACTTTGCGCGGCCGGGCAACCGGTTCTGGCCGGCCCTGCACGTTTCGGGCTTCACGCCGCGGCAGATCCGGCCCGTCGATAACCGGGAACTGCTCGACTACGGCCTGGGCGTGACGAACCTGGTGGCCCGCGCCACGCGCAATGCGGGGGAGCTGACGCC
Organism: Phycisphaerae bacterium; assembly: GCA_041749155.1. Lineage (GTDB taxonomy): Bacteria > Planctomycetota > Phycisphaerae > Tepidisphaerales > Tepidisphaeraceae > JAEZED01. Next base: position 47 of record JBGTBZ010000541.1, on the reverse strand, counting down.
CGAGGAGTTCCGCCGCGGGGCGGCGGCGCTGGCACGCAAGTGCCGGC
>JBGTBZ010000540.1:0-5035 GCA_041749155.1 Phycisphaerae bacterium | reverse complement strand
ACTCGACATTCTGTCCGACCTGGGCGCGGTCGGTGATGGCCCGGGGGACGCTGACCAGCTCGCCGGGCCGCAGGCTCTCGCGGACGCGAACATCCCCGCCGGCGGCCAGGTACTGGAACATCTGGTAGGCGAAAATGGGCCAGGTCTGCCGAAGCTGCCAGTTGCTCTGGATGAGGTCAAAGCTGAAGACGAGATGGGTGCGGGGGCCGTTGCGCTCGAGGATCATGAGCGGACCCTTGACGCCTTCCATGAGCATCTGAGCGCCCAGAGGGACAGTCATGAGGCGGCCCTCGGCCACGTAGATGTTGTTCAGATGCAGGCCGGCGAACATGGGGTGGTCGCGCTCCCAGTCGAGCACCTCGCTCTCCTGGTAAAAGAGATGCAGCCCCTCGTCGTTGACCACGGGACGGATGTTGCTCGCCCCTTGGGGAGGCAGGCCGCCGCTGTAGACGAAGGTGCCGCCGGCGGGCAGGTTCGTGGGGCTGTGCTTGTCGAAGATGATGACGTCGAAGTCGGTGGGAACGGTCCTTTCGTACTCCTGCGGCGTCTTCTCCTGCGGGTCGTCGAGTTGCTGCGTCTCCAGCAGCTTCCAAAGGAAGTAGTTGCCGTCGGTCACCAGCAGCACGCGCAGCGGCGCTGGCGGAGGAACCACTACCCAGGCCACGTCGTCCACAGCCAGGGGGTCGGAATGGTTGACGATTTCGACCCGGATTACGGCGGCCCCGCCGAGCTCCATGCGGACGTCGACGCTGTCGGCGCGCTTGAGGGTCTGCAGCGTTTCATCGGCCTGAAGGGCCTCTTGCGGGTTGGCATTGCGCCACGTGGAGTCGCTCCAGCGGGCCGGAGGCAAGCTCACCTGCACCGGCTGCAGCGTGACGGGCTCGAACTCCAGCTCCCCGGAGGCGTCCTCGGGCATTTCCGCGACGCTGATGCGGACCTGCGCCTCCATCGGGGCGGGACCGAAGTTTGCAAGCCTCGCGAAGACCTGCACTTCCGTCGGACGCTCATAATTGCGCTTGGCGCTGGCGGCGACGACAGCGAGGTTGTCGCTGGAGATCCGGCCGATGCGCTCGTAATAGAGCTTGCCCCGCAGGGAAAGCTCGCGGATGTCACTCTCGGGCACCCGCCCATCGGAAAAGAGAAAGACGTCCACCCCCTGCAGCTGGACCTCCTGGCCGGCGGCCTCCGCACCCAGGTAATCGAACTGCATATTGGCATTGGCGACCTCGTAGGTCTCCTTCAGGCGCGTTGGCCGGTCACTGGGCTGAATGCTGTCGATGGCGGACCGAAGGGCGGCGGTGTCGCTCGTGAATGGCTGGACGGTTTCTGGCTTGTCGGCGAAGGCGATGACCATGGCCTGGGCGCCGCGATCCATGGTGCCGACGAGGGCCTTGGCCCGCTGCTTGGCCTCATCGAGGCGTGAGCCGCCCTCGCCGTCGGTCGCATTCATGCTTGCGGATCGATCGATGAGAATAACGCTCTTGGCGCCTGCGACCCGCGTGCCCTCGCTGACCGGGCGTGCCAGCGCAAAAATCAGGGCCAACAGGGCCAGTAACTGCAGAAGTAGCAGCAAGTTACGCCGAAGTCGCTGGAACGGGCTGTTGACCTGAAGGTCCTGAATCGCCTTCTTCCACAGCAGCGTCGAGCCGATCGGAACCGGCTGGCGACGCAGTTTCAGGAAATACAGAAGAAGCAGAAGCGGGATCGCCACCGCGGCCGCGACGGCGGCGGTGGTGGCGTTCAGGAACTGAGGGAAGAGATTCACCATCTCCAGTGTAGAGCATCCCGGGGTGGTGGGGGCAGTTTCGCCGGGTGGGGAACGGCTTGGTAGCGTTCAGGCAGGCGTCTGCACTCCGACAACCCTTTAAATGCGCCAGGTGTAGGCGGCGAAATCATCCCAGCAGCCCGCGTTCGCGAAGATAGTTGAGCACAAGCGTCTCGAATGGAACATCGGTGCTGGAGAAAAGATAGGTGCCGCCGCGGCGGGTGATGTAGTTCTTCAGGGCCAGGCTGTAGGCGTTGAGATTGGCCTTGTACTTCCTGATGAGCTGTCCGGTGATGCTGACCTCCGCGGCGTCGGCGTCCTCGAGGTCGATGAGCTTCAGGTCGCCCTTGAAATCGGGCTCGATCTCCTGCGGGCTCAGGACGTGAACGGCGAAAAGGTCGTAGCGGCCGCTGGTGACGTAGCGCAGGCCGTTCTCGAAGCCGGCCTTGTCGAAGAAGTCGCTAATGATGACCAGGACGCCCTTGCTGCGGTTGCGCAGGGCAAAGCGCTTGCAGGCCTCGGCGAAGTCGCTGGCGCCCGTAGGCTCCAGGTTGTCGATGAAGCTGAGCATGCGGCTGACGTTGCGCCGGCCACGCAGCCCGCCGGTGTCGGCCACGACCGTGTCGCTGATGGCGGCAACCGTCACGCGGTTGTAATTGACCAGGCCCACGTACCCCAGCGCCGCGGCGACCTGCTTGATGTAATAGGCCTTGTTGGGAGTGCCGTAGTCGGTGCTGCGGCTCATGTCGCAGAGCAGGTAGAGGGCCAGATCCTCCTCTTCCAGGAACATCTTCAGAAACAGCTTTTCCAGCCGGGCGTAGACGTTCCAGTCGATGAAGCGCAGGTCGTCGCCGACCACGTAGTTGCGGTAATCGGCGAACTCGACGCTCTGGCCGCGGCGCTTGGAGCGACGCTCGCCCTTCATCTTGCCCTGGAGCAGCTTGCGGCTGACGAGGTCGAGGCGGTCGAGCTTGGCCATGAAGCGGGGATCGAGCTTCAGGGGCGGCTGGGTGCGCCTGGCGGGTGCCGTGGGAGGGGGCGAAAGCGCCTGGGTCATGAGTGAGTCACCCCGGAAGAGGTACGTCGTCGCAGCCGGAACATTGTAGCGACAGGCAGGCGATGGGGGCGGAGATAGCATCGGGGTGTATGGCCGCCCAGCCGCTTGAGTCCGCCAACCGCGATGCCCTGCTCCTGCTCGAGGAGGAGAAGCTCGAGCGGCAATGCACCTTCAGCGCCTTCCGCACCCGTGGGCCAGGCGGGCAGAAACGGAACAAGACCAGCTCGGCAGCCCGGCTGGTGCATGGCCCAACCGGCCTTGTCTCCCAGTGCAACGAGTTCCGCTCGCTGGCGGCCAACCGCAAGCGGGCGCTGCACAGGCTGCGATTCAAGCTGGCGGCGGAGCTGCGGCAGACGGTGGATCCGCGTGGCTACGAGCCGGCGGCCTGGCTGGAGCAGGCCAAGGCCGAGGGAAAGCTGACCGCCAATCCAAAGAATCCCGCGTACGCCCGGATCGCGGCCCATGCCCTGGATGTGCTGGAGGCCTCCGGCGCCCGCCTTTCGGCGGCGGCGGCGCTGCTGGGGATCCCGACGAGCAACCTTGTACGGATCCTGAATGCGGAGCCGACGATCCAGTCCGCGGCGCATGAGATCCGCCGAAAGCATGGCATTACGTGGCGGTAGCGTCCTGCTGGGTCGATGCGCGGGCAACATGTTCCATCAGCTCCGTGGCGACGGGGTAATCAGCCCGCGGCACGCTGATCTGGAAGCGGGGGCGGGTGTGATCGACGGGGAAGGGCTGAAAACTGCGTCGCGGGCGCGGGGACATGAGATCGAAGTCGCTCTCGCTGGGGATTCCGGCACGGCGGAGCAGGGTCACCAGGTGGTCGTGCTTCTGTTTGTCCTGGGTGATGCCCAGGGGCCGAAAGCGCTCCCCCTGGGCCGGCTGCCGCATGGGCAGGGCCTTGCGGTCGTCGAGCAGGTACTCCGGCACGCGGCCGTGCAGCAGCTCGATGCGGAGCTGAATCTCATCCGGCACAGTGGCGCCGCACTCCGGGCAGCGATCGGGTGTCTGCAGAACGTCGTAACCACAGCGGCGACAGGTGGTTCGAGGCTCCGTCGGCTGCCTGCGGCGCAGCCAGAACGACATGATCAGCAGTCCGCCAATGACCGCGGCAACGCACAGCCAGCGGCTGAACTCCTCCAACAGCCCGTAGACGGCGGCGATCATGACGCGCCTCCCCCACCGTCGTCCCGGGCGGAAAGGAGATCCACCTGGATCGTGCCGTCGTGATCCCCGCGGTTCAGGCGGTCGGCGATTTCGGTGGCCTGCGGCTCATCGCGGCAGGGAATGAAGAGAAAGCCCAGCTTTGCGGCTGTCGCTGGGTCGCCGACGGCGCGCTGATCGATCACTGCGAAGCTCTTGTCGGGGGCCTGGACGACCACGAAGGGGCCGGAATCTGGCGGAATCGTGTAGATGGGCATGTCGTCAGGCTCCTGGATCGGCGTGACTTCGTGGCCGCACTCCGGGCAGATGTCGGGGGTGGCGCGGACGTCGTAGCTACATTTAGGGCAAGCTCGGCGGCCGGGCTCCTCTTCCTCGTCGAGCTGCCGCAGTATGCCGCTGAGCCAGAGGCCAAGGAAGACGCAGACCATGACGGCGGCCCCCCACAGCGCAACAGGCACGATGACGTCCCACAAGAGGTCGCGCGGCACCTCGATCACGCCGCGGAGCATACCGCGCAGGGCCCGCCCCAAGCCGCGGGCGAAGTCTCACCAGATGGGGATGCCGCGCTGCCGAAGCATCCATATGGCGATGGCAAGGCCGGTGACGAGCGTGAGGACGAGGGCGGCGACGACGATCAGGCTCATCCGCCAGGAATGGCGCGGACCGGCCAGCTCGTCGAGGCGGCGCTCGGCCTCGTCGCAGGCGGCGAGGAATCCGCGGCGGTCATCGATCTGGGTGTAGCTGGTGTCGTGGACGATCTTGTTGCGGATGGTGGCGATGAAGCGGAGTTTGCCCGCCAGGTCGTTGGGCAGGGCGTTGCGGGCCTTGGCGGCGTCGATGAGTTCGTGCAGTCCGCGGCCGGAAAGGCCGTAGTTAAGGCGTAAACGCTCCTCGAGCCGCTTGGATCGGCGGACGGCGAGGTCGATGTCGCTCATGGGGCGGATCCTAAGCGCGCGGCGGGCGCGGGCCGGGCGAGCGTGGCCATGTCCGCCTGCCAGACCTGGCGATCCTCGTCGTCGGTAATCGCCTCGCCGGCCCGATTGGCG
>JBGTBZ010000539.1:0-1762 GCA_041749155.1 Phycisphaerae bacterium | reverse complement strand
GAACCCGTTCGAGGAACTGGCATCCTCCAGCGCCGAGACCACGCATCGGCAGTTCTTCGTCCCGATGGCCTGGGCCTTCACGCTGATGGACCAGCTCCCGGACGAAGAGTGGCGGCTGCTGCTGGCGCTGGCGCGGATCGGTGGTCTGAGGATTCCCTCCGAGCCGCGGCAGCTCCGCCGGGGACACGTGAACCTCCAGACGATGATGCTGACGGTCCCGTCGCCGAAGACGGAACACCACCCCGGACACGAGGCGCGGGAGCTTCCGATCTTCCCCGAGCTGCTGCCCTTTATCGAGCAGGCGATGGCGCGGACGGCCGGTGGCGGCGAGGACGCGCTGCTGCTGCCGTTCCTGCAAGGAAGGACGAACGCATCGCTGGTCAAACCCATGCGCTCCGCGATCGGACGGGCCGGGTTAAAGCAGTGGCCGAAGCTGTTCCAAAACCTGCGCTCCAGCCGAGAGACCGAGCTGGCCGATCACTTCCCGCTCCAGGCGGTGGTCAAGTGGATCGGCAACAGCGTCGCCGTGGCCCGCAAGTCCTACCTCCAGCTCACCGACCCGCACCGGCATGCGGCGGTGACCCGGCGTACGACGAGCGCCACGGAACAGCCCGACGAGCCGACGTCAGAGACCGCCACAAACGGCCGTGCCGAGCCGAACGACGCGGTCGGCGGTTCGCCCGACACCGGAGGTGCGGAACCCGATGCGGAATCCGATGCAGCAGGCGGGCGCAGCGAGGCGCCGCACGACGGCACCGAGGCCGCTGAGGCGCAAGAAAACGCTCCTGAGCGCACTCAGGAGCAGTTGAATGGGCGATACAGGGCTCGAACCTGTGACCTCACGGGTGTGATCCGTGCGCTCTGGCCAACTGAGCTAATCGCCCGCGGCGGGCCTTCGGGGCCGCAGGGTTCACGATACGCGCGCCGGGTAGGCCGTCAAGCGTCCCAAAGGCGGCCTCGGGAGGCGTGTCGCGGAAGCCGGGGGTGTGATAGGATTGGGATTGGGGGGATGCGGTGGCGCTGCCCTGTGGTCGGGCGGCTTTTGTGGCCTCCGGCGGTTTTCTCGTCCGCCCAGCGGCGTCGTCCAGCCGGGCGGCTCATCTCCTAGCGGTCGCTACCCCTTCTGCATGCGCGTCAGCCGCATTGTGATCCTCGGACTGATGTTGGCGGTGGCGGCGCTGGCGGTCTATGCCACGAGCCTCTGGTACGTCCTTGGTGCGGCCCAGCGGGCGATCGGGTCGACGTCGCCGGTGGCCGGAAATGAGACAGAAGAGTCGCCTGAAGCCGTTAGTCGGCCCATGACCGCCTATGTCATGGACGACCCGGAGCGGTACCGCCGCCGCGAAGGGGCACGCCGGCTGCTGGAGGAGGCCGGATTCCAGGTGCAGCCGCTGCCGCGGGGCGTGACGCCCAGCCGGTTGCGCGGTCTGATCTTCTTCGCCAGCGGCGTCAGCGAGCAACCGGAATATGCGGCCTACACCGCCGAGTATTCCGAAGCCCTGCGCGACTTCGTGCGTCGGGGCAACGTGATCGTGCAGATGGCGCAATCGCCGCTGGCGGAGGCGGCGCCGATATTTCTGGATATCGATCTGGAAGCTCGCCGGGCCCATGAAGACATCATCTTCGACCCTGCGGAGTCGATGCTGGAGGATTCGGGCCCGGACGGTTCTGAGGAGTCGCTGCCGGATCTGCCGCCCCCGGACCGGGCCGCGGCGCTGCCGGCGTACGTGATTACAGCGGGATCGCGCTTGCTGGAGGGGCT
>JBGTBZ010000538.1:0-1816 GCA_041749155.1 Phycisphaerae bacterium | reverse complement strand
CTGGGCGAGGAGGCGCTTCTGCGCTTTCTCGCCGACGCCCTGGGCATGCCCTACGTGGATCTGGAGTCTGCAGCGCCGGAGAAGGCGTTCGTCGCGAAGTTCCCCGTCGGCCTGCTCGTGCGGCACAACATCCTTCCTCTGGAGGAGCGCGACGGGCTGGTGCTGGTCGCCACCGCAAAGCCGAGCGAATCGGCGCCGCTGGATCAGCTTCGCCTGGCCACCGGCAAAGAGTGTGTGCCGGCCCTGGCCCCGGGCACCGAAATCGACCGCGCGCTCAAGCGCCTGCTGGGCGTCGGCGCCGACACGCTCCAGTCGCTGGGCGCCGCCGCCGGCATCCAGGTCATCGACGAGGAGGAGAACGACCTCGACGCGGCGGGACAGGCGCAGGACGCCTCGATCATCCGCTTCGTGAACCAGATCCTGATCGAGGCGATCGAGCGGCGTGCCACGGACGTGCACGTCGAGCCCTACGAGGACCAGCTTCGCCTGCGTTACCGCATCGACGGCGTATTGCAGGAGGAGAACGTCCCCCCGAACGTGCGGCGGTTCCATGCGGCGATCGTGTCGCGCATCAAGATCCTCTCGCACCTGGACATCGCCGAGAAGCGCCTGCCGCAGGACGGGCGCATCAAGCTGAAGCTGGCGGGCAAGGAAGTGGACGTGCGCGTGTCGATCATTCCCATGATCCACGGCGAGGCGGTGGTGCTGCGCATCCTGCAGCGCACCGATGCCCTGCTGGGCACCAAGCACCTGGGCATGGGCGAGCGTGACCGGCGCATCTTCGACGAGGTGCTGGAGATGCCGCACGGCATCGTCCTGGTCACCGGCCCCACCGGCAGCGGAAAGACCACGACGCTCTACGCCGCCCTTTCAAAGATCAACGACAACGAGCGCAAGATCATCACCATCGAAGATCCGGTGGAGTACCAGCTCCGCGGGGTGAACCAGATCCAGGTGAACGTGAAGACCGGCCTGACCTTCGCGGCGGGTCTGCGCTCCATCCTGCGGCACGACCCGGACGTCGTGCTGGTGGGCGAAATCCGCGACCGGGAGACGGCGGATATCGCGGTGCAGGCGTCCCTCACGGGTCACCTGGTTTTCAGCACGCTGCACACCAACGACGCCCCCGGCGCCGCCACCCGTCTCATCGATATGGGGATCGAGCCGTACCTGGTGGCCAGCAGCGTCGAGGTGGTCGTGGCCCAGCGGCTGGTGCGGCTCATCTGCAGGGATTGCCGCCACGAGATGCCCGCCGACGAGACACGGCGACTGCGCGACGCCTACGGCGACCGCATTCCCGAGGTGCTGTATCACGGCACGGGCTGCCGCGCCTGCGGCGGAACCGGCTACCTGGGCCGCCAGGGCGTCTTTGAGCTGATGGCGGTGACGGATGAGCTTCGGACGCTGATCCTGCAGCGTGCGCCGGCGCACGAGCTTCGCAAGGTGGCGACGCGGCAGGGGATGCGGAGCCTGCGCGAGGATGGCTGGCGTGTCGTTTGCGACGGACGGACGACGGTTGAGGAGCTGATCCGCAACACGAAGGATGAGGAGCACGCGCACGGCAACTGGGGCGGGAGCCACGCGAGCGAGGTGGTCGCGTAGATGACGAGCTTCGCCTACACCGCGATCGATCGCCAGGGTCAGGCCGCAAGCGGCTTCGTCCCCGCCGAGTCGCGCGCCGCGGCCCTGGATGCCGTCATGCGTCTGGGGCTGACGCCGGTCGAGCTCAAGGAGTCCGCCACGGGCGGCGCGGTAGATACGATTGACAGCGGCAAGCCGGTGAAAGTGCCGCAGAAGGCGGTGGAGAGCTTCACCC
>JBGTBZ010000537.1:0-3438 GCA_041749155.1 Phycisphaerae bacterium | reverse complement strand
AGGTGTACGGCACCGCCTGCAAGCGCATCGACTGCCGGGAGCGCGGCAGCCTTTTCAACTCGCGGCCGCAGGCGCTGCCGGCCCTGCGCGAGTTGATCGAGACGGTGCAGGCGGAGGTGCTCGTCGTCTCGTTCAACGACGAGGGTTACATCTCGCGCCAGGAGATGGAAGCGCTGCTGTCGTCGCGCGGGCCGGTGCAGACGATCCGCCGGCCGTTCAAGCGTTATGTCGGGGCGCAGATCGGCATCTACAACCCGGCCGGCGCGAAGGTCGGGCGCGTGAGCCACCTTGGGAATCATGAGCTGCTGTATGTGGTCGGCGACGAAGTGCCCAACCTGTCGGAATTCGGCGCAGGCAGCGCATCCCGGTGCACGAGTATCCCGCCTGCTGAAGCTGGCGTCGCCCCCGGAGCGCGCTAAATAGCTTGACCGTGAGCACGCGCTCCGCCCCGAGAACCGCGCGTGCTTCAGCAGGCGGGACACGCATCGCGCTCGTAACATCATCCATGGCGCACGACTTTCCCGCTCCGGAGCAGGACCTCACGCACGCCCCCGACGCCGGCCCGCAGACGGTCACGCTCGCCGGCGGGTGCTTCTGGTGCACCGAGGGCGTCTTCGAGCGACTGCCCGGGGTGATCGACGTCACCAGCGGCTACGCCGGCGGAGCGAAGACCACCGCCGACTACAAGAGCGTCTGCACCGGGACCACCGGCCATGCCGAGGCGATCCGCATCACCTATGACCCGAAGCGGGTCAGCTTCGGTCGCCTGCTGCAGGTCTTCTTCGCCGTCGCCCACGACCCGACGCAGCTCAACCGCCAGGGGAGCGACGTCGGCACGCAGTACCGCTCCGCCATCTTCTACGAGAGCGAGGACCAGCGGGCGGTGGCGGAGGCGTACATCCGGCAGCTCGATGCGGCGAAAGTGTTCGACAAGTCGATCGCGACTACGCTCGAGCCGCTTACGCCCGATAAGTTCTTCCCAGCCGAGGACTATCACCAAGGTTACGCCGAGGCGAACCCGAGCCAGCCCTACATCGCCTGCACGGCGGTCCCGAAGATGCGGAAGCTGGCGGAGTTCCTGGGGTCCGGGGCATAGAGGTGCGTTGGCGCGGGCGCACCCGAGCTTGGGCGGCACAACTTTTCTCTTGCCCGCCCGCTGGGGCGCGATACGCTCCCCGCCTGTGGATCGGATGAAGCTCCGGCTAAACCTCTGCTGCCTCCTGATTTGCGCCGCCATGGGCATGGCGGGCTGTAATGGTCCGGGGCAGCCGGCGTTTCGCTTCGGGTCGCTGCCATTCAAGGGGCTTGGCCTTGGCGCGCGAGCCGATCCGGCGAAGCTCGGCGAGCATCGCTACTGGACGCCCCTGCGCTTCGCCGACGGCGAAACCAGCCGCGGCATCATCTACACGCAGCAGGCCGGCTTCATCGACCTGGCGCACATCCGCGACACCGCCGACTGGACGCGCTATTTCGCCCTTCAGGTGAAGGAGGCGATTGAGGCCGGCGAGGGGAGCCTGTCGGTCAACGGTCCGGACCGGACGCGTCTGCATCTGAGCTTCAGTTATCCGGATGGCTGGGATGAGCTGCCCACCTTCGAGCGGGACCGGCTGATCCACGAGCTCTCCCTGCGCTGCGGCCAGGAAGCGGCCTACGCCCACCTCACGTGGCACGAGGTCATCACCTGGTACGACTACGGCAAGGTCCCGCTGGTGTCGGAAGCTGCCTCTTCCTTCACCTACGACGACGTGATGAGCCATGTCGTCGGCCTCTATGCCGTCGAGAGGGCCTGGAACGATCCGGAGCGCGATTACAACGACGCGATGACCGTCGCCCTGGCAGACCTGATCCACGAGCTGGAGCCCGCCTCCCCTGACCGCACTGCGGAGGCGATGGAGGAAGTGGAGGGTTGGTGGTGGGAGCGAGGCCGCGCGCTCAAACGGCACCTTGACACGGGCCTGGAGCGGGGAGAGGTCGTGCCGATGCTGATTCCCCACTTCACGGTCTCGGAAGGATCCCAACCCGCTCCGCCGCGTCGCTTTCCGCTGCCACGCGTGGCGGACGTGGAGGCCCAGGGAATGCGGTTTGAGCAGTTCGTTTCGATGGAGCTGGAGCCGCGGCTGCTCCTGTACCGGCGGTTGCGGGCACGACTTCCGGGAGAGCCGGATCGGCTGGTGCCGCGACGGGACATCCCGCGGCTGCTGGAGTTTGTTCGCCAGGAGATGCGCCAGGAGCTTGGTCCGTACGTGGAGTCGCTCGAAGACGCCCCCAGGGCCGAGACCGCGGCGGCGGTGGGCGGATAGGGGCGAATCAAGGGGTTTGTGAGCGGCAGGTCGATGTGCTTCAGGACACTGCTTGTCCGCGCCATCGGTCTGGCTATCCTGTCGGCAAGTCCAACACGGAGCGATGCTGGCCAGAGAAGTGCTGATCGTGCAGGGCGGCTGGGAAGGCCACGAGCCGGCGAAGGTAGCCGACGTCTTTCGCCGCGAGCTGGAGGCGGAGGGGTTCTCTGTACAGGTCGCCGACACCCTTGACGCATTCGCCGATGCCCAGCGTCTGCGACGGCTGTCGCTCATCGTCCCGATCTGGACGATGGGGAAGATCTCCGCCGAGCAGCTTGCGGGCGTCATGGGAGCGGTGGAGTCGGGCGTGGGCCTGGCCGGCTGCCACGGCGGGATGTGCGACGCCTTTCGCGATTCCAACGACTGGCAGTTCATGACGGGCGGAAACTGGGTGGCCCACCCCGGGAACGACGCTGTGACCTACACGGTGAAGATCGGCCCGGAGCGCGGCCCGATCAACGAGGGCGTGGCCGACTTCCAGGTCACCAGCGAGCAGTACTACCTGCACGTGGACCCGGCGGTGAAGGTGTGGGCGTACACAGAGTTCCCCGTTGCCGACGGCCCGCACGTGCCCAACGGTCCGGTGCGGATTCCGCAGGTGTGGTCCAAGCGCTGGGGCGAGGGGCGGGTGTTCTACAACGCCCTGGGCCACAATGCCGCCGTGCTCGAGATTCCCGAGGCCCTGGAGTTGATGCGGCGGGGATTCCAGCACTGCGCCCGGTGAGGCGTTGGGTGCGGCGTGGGTGGTTTACAAGTGGGCCGCCGCACCGGATGATTCGCCAGCGTGATCGTGACGATCGATGGACCCGCAGGCACCGGCAAGTCGACGGTGGCGCGCGCCGTGGCCCAGCGGCTGGAGTTCGATTTCCTGGACACCGGGGCGATGTACCGGGCGATCGGCCTGGAGGCGGTCCGTCGCGAGGCGGACCTTGAAGATCCGCGGGAGCTGGCCTTCATCGCCCAGCACTGCCGCATCGAGTTCGACTGGAGCCAAAGCCCGCCGGCCGTGCTGCTCAACGGCGAGCCGGTGACGCACCTGCTGCGCAGCGGGGAGGCGACGCGGGCGGCGTCCTATGTGGCGACGGTGCCCGCGATTCGC
>JBGTBZ010000536.1:0-7110 GCA_041749155.1 Phycisphaerae bacterium | reverse complement strand
GCGATCCGCTCGGCGAGGGCCGGCGCCGGCCGGGCCTCGTCCGCTTTTGCCCCATCCTGACCTGACCCGCCCGCCGCGAGGCACGTGAGCAATGAGCCGGCGGCGGTGAACAGCGCCATTGAGCGCAAACAGCGGGCGATGCAAATCATGACGGGTTCTCCGTAGAGTCGATTCGGACTATCGAATCCCGTCAAGCGCGCCGCGTTTGAAAGTTGCACCGCCGGCGGCCCGCCGTCCCAGACTTGTCGCGACGGCCCGCCCCGCCGGAAGACCTGCCCGCAGAGTGGACCAGCTCTATCGGGAAGAAAGCTGCTTCACGTGAGCCGCAGCACGCTACCCACTTCCGCCGGAACGTAGTTTCCGCCGCTCAGGATCCATTTGAACGCCTCCTCGGGCGTCGTCTCCAGTATCTGGCAGTCGGCCATCGGCACGAACAGCAGCCGCCCGTTCATCGGGTTGGGCGCCCCCGCCAGGAACACGCAGCACGTGCTCGGATCCCCCTCGATCGGATCGCCGCTGGTGAATCCCAGGGTACGCGCCCGACCCGCCTCCGCGGGCACCAGCACGACCTTCGAGAAGATCCCCTCACGTCCCCCGGGGGTCACGCTGATGTGCTTCCATGCCTGGTAAAGATCGCTGCACACCGGCAAGCGCGAGAGCAGGGCGTCGAACCGATTAATGAGCCACTTACCAATCAGGCTGCTCACCACCAGCCCCAGCAGGTAAAGCAGCACGATCGCGATCACCACGCCCAGGAACGGGATGTTGATCCCCAGGAAGTCGATTAGCGGCTGCCGCGTCGCCGACTCCACGTACCAGATGAAGAAAATCGTCACCACCAGCGGCGTGGCCGCGAATACGCCGGCGAGCAGGGTCGTGCGCAAGTGCTTTTTTAGTGCCATGGCGGGGCGATTCTGACGCCATCCGGCCGCCGGCACCACCAAGCGCCTGTTTTAAGGCTGGCCCCAACGGCCCCCCGGCCTTATGAATGGGCCTAACCAAAGGGAGAACCCATGCGCGCAATCGTGCTGACCGCGGTGCTGGCAAGCCTTGTTCTCGCGCTGGCGGGCCGATGGGCCTGCGCCCAGCAGGATCAGCCTCAGGTCGGCCCGGCGCCCCAGCAGGTCGAGACCACCTTCACGCCCCAGCCCTCCGGCATCCGCGTCGAGCCCTGGGTGCAGGGGCTGCAGGTCCCCTGGTCGCTGGTCTTCCTGCCGGACCGCTCCGCGCTGGTCAGCGAGCGCAACGGCGCCATCCGCCTCATCAGCCCCGAAGGCCAGCTCCGCGATGAGCCTTGGGCCCGCGTCCAGGTCCATCCCGGCGGCGAGGGCGGCCTCATGGGCCTGGCCCTGCACCCCGATTTCCCCGAGCAGCCCTACGTCTATGCCATGTTCACCTACCGCGAGCCCGGCGGCGGGCCGCGGAATAAGGTCATCCGCCTCCGCCACGAGAGCGACCGCGGCGTCGAAGACCGCACGATCATCGAGAACATCCCCGGCCACTCCGTCCACAACGGCGGGCGAATCGCCTTCGGGCCGCAGGATCGGATGCTCTACATCACGACAGGCGATATCTGGGAGGCGCCGCGGGCACAGGATCGGGACTTCCTGGGAGGCAAGATCCTGCGATTGACGCCCGATGGCGAGATCCCCGAAGACAATCCCTTCTCCGGCTCCCCGGTCTGGTCCCTGGGCCACCGCAACCCCCAGGGCCTGGCCTGGCACCCCGACACCGGCGACCTCTTCGTCAGCGAGCACGGCCCCAGCGGCGAGTACCGCCTCGGCGGCATGGACGTCGTCCGCGTCGTCGAGAAGGGGGACAACGTCGGCTGGCCCCGCGCCTGGGGCAAGGTGGACGACGATTATCCCAATCCGCTGGTCATGTGGGGCCGCCAGTCCGTCCCGCCCGGGGGCATCGCCTTCTGGGAAGGAGACCTCTTCGTCACCACCATGCGCAGCGAGGCCCTGGCCCGCATCGCCATCGACCACGAGGCCGGCGACGAGGGCGCCCCGGCGGTCGATGCCTACTCCGTCACCGCCGTCGATCACTGGTTTGCCGAAAACATCAACAGCGGCCGCTTCGGGCGCCTGCGCGACGCCGTGGTTGGCCCGGACGGCGCGCTCTACGTGCTGACCAGCAACCGCGACGGCCGTGGCAATCCGCGCGATGGGGACGACCAGATCCTGCGCCTGACGCGGGAGTGATTACCGTCGATGCGTCTCACAACGAGAACGGGGCCGGCTCGAAAGCCGGCCCCTTTACACCCGGCCGGCCGGCGGTCAACGGCCGATCGGGTGCGGGGAATGGATCTGTAAAGCAGACTCTCCTGTCGATTTCTTGCGGTCGCACCCCGGCTGGTCATTCTCCGCACACAGGACGTTCGCATCGGCTGCCATCTAACACACTCTCGGTCAGACGTTCGAAACGCACCATAGCGTCAGTCGCCGCGCGTCGGGAAGTTGCAACCCGTTCAGGTGAGGCTTATTGCCCCGCCAGCGCATCGCTCACGCGATCGAGATTGCGCCGGTATAACGCAACCTGCCCGTCGCCCTCTGCGACGCCAAGATCGTGCGCCTGGCGGTATGCAGCCTGCGCCTCGCGTAGGCGCCCGGCCTTCTCCAGAGCCTCGCCGAGGCTGTCGTGCGCGTTCGGAGAGCTCGGGAACCGCTGGGCGTTCCAGCGCAGCAGGGCGATCCCCTCATCGAGCCGGTTTGACTGCAGGCAGGCGTATCCCGCAAGGTTGACATCGGCCTCCTTCAGGCTGCCGCGCTGCATCGCCTGCTCCAGTACCTCGGCCAGGGCTGCGGGCACCACCCCCTTTGCAAGCTCCTCCTCCCCTGCCTGCAGCGCCGAGACCACCGCCTGCCGGTCCGACGCCGCTTCGGCCCGGCGCTTCTCCCTGCGCTGGGCAGCGGCCTGCGTTGCCAGCTCGATCGCCTTCTCCAGTGCCTGGTCCGCCGGCATCTCGATCTCCGGCTTCACGCCCACGCCCTCCCAGTTGGTCCCTGTTACCGGGTTGATCGCTCGGCCCGTCGGAATGAACACGGCGAAACGTTCACCAACGGGTGTGACGCCGCCCGGGTTCGCGCCGCCGCCGGTCGTCTCCCCGATCAGTGTCCCGCGCTTCTGCGTCTGGATGTTGTAAGCGAACTCCTCGCCGCCACTGAACGTCTTCCCGCTGGTCAGCACGTACAGAGGGGCTTCCCGCCCCGGACGTGCACCGGGCACGTCGGAGCTCGTCCAGAACTCCTCGGTCACGTCTCCTTCCCGCCAGTAAAGGCTGTTCAGATGCGTCGGCGTGTCGAACAGGTAAGAGCAGACGAACTGCACCATCGACGGATTCCCGCCCCCGTTTTCCCGCAGGTCGATGATCACGGCATCGCTCCCCGCGAGATAATTCATGGCGGCGGTCGCCACTTGCCGGGCCTCGGGGCCGGTGGCGAAGCCGTCAAGCTTCAGGTAGCCGATGTTCCCCGGCAGGCTCTCCAGCTTCTCGAAGCCGAAGTTCCCATCCGGTCGCGGCGGGGGCAGTCGCATCAGAAGCTCCGCTGGATCCGAAGGCATCGCACCCAGCGCCATCGGCCGCGGTCCGCCCGGCCGAAGCGCCCCGACCCGCAGGTGCTTGTCGTTGGTAACGCTTTGCAGCTGCGCAGTCAGCTCCGCCGCCAGTTCCCGGGCGTCCTCGAATCTCTCGAGCTTGCCGTCGGCCAGGAGCTTGCTGATGTGCTCGCCAGCCTCCTGGCCCTTGTCTTCAAAGACATAGCGCTCCACCAGCAACCGCGCAATCTCCTCTACGACGGCCTTCTTCTCCTCCGGCGTCACCGGTGGAGGCGTCTGGGCCTCCTGCGACGCCACCTGTCGCTCCTGTGTAAGGGCCGCCGCCGTCCCGACCGGGGCGACCGCTACTGCCGCCAAAGCGGCGCACAGAATGACCCCGGAGGGCAGGCGGACGAGCTGCAAACGGCTCATGATGCGCGAGTTACGTTGATTCATGATGGGTTGCTGGAAACCTGAAGCCCCAGCCGCTGACCAGCTACCCGGTCGACTCGCGGCCAAAGCCATTCGTACGATTCGTACTATACAGCATCGCTGGCGCTTCAGGTTTCACGCCGCCGGCAATTTTCCCGGCGCCCGCCTCAGCCATGCCTGAAATGAGTCTCAGGCGTCCGCCGCCTTCTGCGCCTCACGAAGCCACGTCCGCCGGGCACGAGTGTCCAGCATGCCGCTCCGCGTCACCAGGCGGATGAACGGGTCCCCCTTTCCAGGCGTCGCCTTCTCCCACGCCTGGACCCTCTTTTCCACTTCATCCAGGGCCGCCAGGGCCGCCTGTGCCCATTCCCGCCGCTGGGCCGGCGGCAACGCCGACAGGAACCGCAGCCGCGACCGCAGGGGATCGTGCGACACGGTCATGGCCTCGGGCGCGATCGGCGGGCCGATCCACTGCTTCAGCGCCGCCTCGCCTCTGGAAGTCGTTGTGTATTCCAGACTTGCGCGCATTCCGCGACCTGAGGAGCGCGACTTGAGCAGCCCCGCACGCTCCAGCCGCCGCACCAGCGGGTAGATCGCCCCCGCGCTGCCGCTCCACTGCGTGGACGGCGACCCCTGCAGCTGCTGCCGCAGTGCGTAGGCGGTGCACGGCCCGTGCTTCCATACCAGCCCGAGGATGAAGCATTCCAGCTCGCTGAGCGGTCGCTTGGCCATGGCGGGGCAGGTTACCCGGCCAACAGGCCCACGCCACAACGCCCTCCTTGACACCATATACCCCCTGGGGGTATAGTGTGGGCATGAACCACCCGGACCGGGCCGCCGTCGCGGGGCGACTCAAACGCATCGCAGGACAGGTCTCAGGCCTCCAGCGCATGGTCGATGAGGACCGCTATTGCGTGGACATCCTCACCCAGATCGCCGCCGTCCGCTCCGCGCTCGACGCTGTCGGCGTCCGCCTGCTTACCGGCCACCTCCAGCACTGCGTTGCAGAGCGCCTGGGAAGCGGCTCGCGCAAGACCCCGCGCCAAAGCCACGCCGAGACCGCAAACCGCACCACCGACGAGATGATCGACGAGGTCTCCGTCGCCCTGGGTCGCTTCCTCCGCTAACCCAATCTGAGGGCCACGCCCGCCTCAGCGGGCGGGAATATCCAGTGACACAACAACTAATCGAGCCCGAGTCCCACCACCCACACTCGTCCGAGCCCAGCGCACAGAACGGCTCGCAAACCGCTGCCCTTTCCGTCGAGGGCATGACCTGCATGGGCTGTGTCGCCAATGTCACGCGCACCATCAACCGCGTTGATGGCGTCAACGCCGTCGACGTCAACCTCCCCCGCGGACGCGCTCGTATCGGCTACGACCCCACGAAGGTCCAGCCCGCCGCCCTCGCCGCAGCGCTCACCTCCGCCGGCTACCCCAGCCATGTCGAGCACGGCCACGACCTGTCCTCCCAGCAGGCCGCAGAGGCCCAGCGGCAGATGCATGCCCACCATCACGGCGGGGCCTGGAAGCGCCGGGCGATCGTCGGCCTCGCGATCTGGCTACCGATCGAGACGGTGCACTGGACGCTCTACTTCACCGGGGTGCGCCATCATGCCGGGCTCGACTGGATGGCCTGGCTCGGTGTGATCGCGGGCACGTTCATCACGTTCTACGTCGGCAGCGCCTTCTTCCGCGGCGCCTGGAAGGCCGCCAGGCGCGGCACGACCGACATGGACACGCTCATCGCCCTGGGCGGGGGCACGGCGTTCGTCTATTCGACGGTGGCGCTGCTTGGCTACCTGCTGGGGTGGTGGGGAACCCTCCCGGACCTCTACTTCATGGAGGCGGCGGGGCTTTTCACGCTCATCGCCATCGGCCACTGGCTCGAAGGCCGCGCCCGCGACCAGGCCGGCAGCGCCATCCGCGCGCTGCTGGACCTGGCCCCCCCAACCGCCCTGCGACTCCCGCCAGAGCGCAAGGGCGTCTCCCTTGGAGTGGCAGGGCAGTCCACCGCCCAGGAGCCCACCGAAATCCCTGCCGCCGAACTGGCGGCGGGCGATCGTGTCCTGGTCCGCCCTGGCACGCGCATCCCCGCCGACGGTCTCGTCGAATCCGGCGCCAGCGGCGTGGATGAATCCATGCTCACTGGCGAGCCGATACCCGTGCGCAAGCAGCTCGGCGACGAGGTCATCGGCGGAACGCTCAACACCGACGGCTCCCTGACTGTCCGCATCACGGCCGCGGGCAGCGAATCGGCCCTGGCGGGCATCATCAGGCTGGTGGAGCAGGCCCAGGCCAGCAAGCCGCCCGTGCAACGCCTGGCGGACCGGATCAGCGCGATTTTCGTCCCGGCGGTGCTGGTGATTGCGCTGGCGACGCTGGGCACGTGGCTGGCGGTGGGCTATTCCAGCGGCTGGGAGGAGGCGCGCACCTGGGGCA
Source organism: Phycisphaerae bacterium (assembly GCA_041749155.1). Lineage (GTDB taxonomy): Bacteria > Planctomycetota > Phycisphaerae > Tepidisphaerales > Tepidisphaeraceae > JAEZED01. Next base: position 700 of record JBGTBZ010000536.1, on the reverse strand, counting down.
TGGCGGCCAAGGCGACTTGCAGCGTGCTGATCATCGCCTGTCCCTGCGCGCTGGGCCTGGCGGTACCGGCGGCGATCATGGTCGGCACGGGCCGGGGGGCTCGGCGTGGGATCCTGCTGCGCGACATCGACGCCCTGCAGAGCGCCTCGAAGGTGGACGTGGTGGTCTTTGACAAGACCGGCACCCTGACGACGGGCAAGCCGGAAGTGGTTGGCATCGAGCCGGCGCGGATCGATGCAGATGGCGAGCCCGCATCAGCGGGCGGGCTTTCCGACGATCAACTGCTGGCCCTTGCCGCCTCGATCGAAGCGCAGAGCGAGCACCCCCTGGCCCAGGCCATCGTGCGACACGCGAAGAAGCGGCTCCTCGACCTGGCATCCGTCACCGACTTCCGCAACGAGCCGGGCCTCGGCGTAGAAGCCACAGTCGACGGCCGAACCTACCGCGCCGGGCATAACGATTTCGCCGGCGCTGGCGGGACGGGCAACGGAGCCGCATCGCAGGGCACGAGCGTTCACATCGTCGAGCAATCCGCCACCGGCCCGCGCCTGCTGGGCAGGATTCTCCTCGCCGATCAGCCCAAGCCAGACGCGCGCGACGTCATTCAGCAGCTCCGCGGCATGGGCGCCGAGGTTCACATGCTCACCGGCGACTCCGCGCAGGCTGCTACGGCAGTCGCGGATCAGGTGGGCATCCAACA
>JBGTBZ010000535.1:0-1860 GCA_041749155.1 Phycisphaerae bacterium | reverse complement strand
GGCGTTCACCCTGACGCGCATCGCCCCCGCCGCCGGTCGGGCGGAGCGGGCGGCACGGGGCGAGACCCTGGAAAACGAAACCCGCATCGGCGGCAGCGCCATCGAGGGGCTCATTGCGGTCTTCCGCTCGCGCTATCTCTTCGTCCTGGTCGTTTACGTCCTGATCACCGCCGTCATGGTTACGCTGCTCTACTTCACGCGGCTCCAGATGGTGGCCGAGCGCGGGCAGACGGTGGACGAGCGGGCGGGCATCTTCGCCCGCATCGACCTAATCACGCAGATCGCAACGATCATCCTCCAGGCCCTGGTCGCGGGGCACCTGATGAAGCGGCTGGGCGTTCCAGTGACGCTGGCGATCCTCCCGGTCATCGTGGCGCTGGGATACGTGGGGCTGGCCATCGTCGGCTCGCTGGCGGCGCTGATCGTCTTTGAGGCCGTCTTCAAGGCTGTTCAGCGTGCTCTGATGCGCCCCGCGCGCGAGACGCTGTTCACGGTCGTCAGCCGCGAGGACAAGTACAAGTCCAAGGCGTTCATCGACACCTTCGGCTACCGCGCCGGCGATGTCGTGGGCGCGCAGACCGAAAGGATCCTGGGCAACCTCGGCATGGGCCTGGCGGCGCTGCCCATGTTCGCTGTGCCGCTGGCGGTCGTGTGGGGGGCGATGGGCATCTGGCTCGGCCGGACGCAGCGCCGGCTGGCGGAGGACCCTCCCACTCCCCCCACGCGCGGCTTCGAGCCGATCGTTAAGCCTTGACTCAGGGCGGGTCGATCTTCTCGCCGCGGCGACGTGGGCGGAAAAGCAGCAGCCCGACTGGTCCGCTCACCAGCAGCATACTCACAGCGAAACATAGACTGCTGCCGTCCTGCTCTGGCTTGCGCTCAACACGAGATCTCAGCTTTACCGTCTCAAGATCGACTTCGGAAAGTTGACGACGCGGTCCGCTGGCGTGAACCTCCTCGACCCTGACGGAAACAACGCTCCAGTTGGTGTCGTATTTGTCACCGAAGTGCACTGTCACGACGGCGAGTCCACGGGCAGCGAACTCCACTTCGAAAGTGCCATCCGCAGCGGTTCTGCCTTCCGCAACCGTAGCCTCAGGCGGTATCGCATGTCGTACGATTCTCGTCACACGAATGGGGAGGTCTCCTGCCGCTTCGCCGTTTGGCGCGACGGCAGTTCCGCGAAGCGTAATGGTCGGTTCCGGCGACCCGTCCTGCTGCTCTTGTGTGAACGATGCTGGCGCGAGCATCGCAGCAAGAAGCAGGCTGAACGCGATTGCGCCGCGAATCATCGGGCCTCCGTTCGCTGATTGTAGCCGACGGTACGACGATGGATTCGCGCGCGCCCGCTCAGCCGCGCTGAACGGCGCGCTACCGCGGCACTTCCGAGAGGTCATACACCAGCATCGTGTCCGCGATCACCGCCTTCGGCTCCATGGCTTGCAACGGGGCGAACTTCTCGTTGCCGGGGTATGGCCCGGCGACGTTCACGGGGCTGATGATCAGCGTCCCCTGCCGCGGCAGCTCGCCGCGGACTTCCTGGACGTTTTTCACATACCGGTTCACCGGCTGGCGCGGGCCAAAGCCGCTGTAATAAACCGGCTCGGCCAGCTCGCCGCGATGCTGCTCCATCCACTTTCCGACTTGCCGCGCCGCCTGGCCCCAGTCGAGGTTGCTGTCGCTGATGTCCAGCCACACCTTCTCGCGCGGCCAGTTGACGTAAGGGATGTAGTTCGGGTGACGCCAGGTCATGTGAGCGGCGGAGAACGCCAGCGCCGCGAAGGCCGCGATCGCCGGCAGCGTCCACACCCGCGCTGCGACGCGGCGGGGGGAGGACTTCTCGGCGTCGGTATCGCAGGC
>JBGTBZ010000534.1:0-3154 GCA_041749155.1 Phycisphaerae bacterium | reverse complement strand
TCGTGCACAACTGGCGGCGGCTGGTGCTTAAACATCCGCTTCTGCCCGGTGCGCTGGGAGACACGCGGTCGCCCTCTCATCAATGTCACATCATGGTCTCGGAACTGCTGGCGCGCTTTCCTCGGCCCGACCTGGCGGCGTCTCTCCTGGCGCGAAAGCTTCCCCAGCAGCCACGCCGCAGGCGCCTTCGCCATGAGCACGGTGCTTTACGAGTTCTATCCCGAGGCCGCCGTCGTCTGGTGGACGCTGGCGGGGGGCATCAGCCTCCTGCGCTGGATGCTGGACGCCCACTGGCTCAGCGACGTCCTCGTCGGCGGAGCCTTCGGCATCCTCTGCGGCCTGGCGGCAGTGTGGACCATGGGGGCGCTGACCTGAATGCACTGGCGCTTCGACGAAGTCGCGGATGCTTTCCAGCGCGTTCTGGCCCGCGCTGAGGCGGACCTGCGCCTCGAGCAGGCCGTCTACGGCCTCGACGCCATGAAGGAGACGAAGCTCCAGGCACTCCTCGCCGAGCGCCTCATCGTCGATGGCTTCTGCAACGTCGCACGCGAACAGCATTATCCCTCCGAGGTCGCGCTCAAGCGCCCCAGCCGCCGCCGCTGCGATCTCGTGCTCACCCCACCCGGCCGCACGCTGTTCGTCTCCGACGCGGTCGATCTTTTCACCCCGCCGGACGCCTGCCCGCCCCCCCAGGCCCACTGGCTGGAGGTGAAATGTGCTTACCAGTTCAAGGAAGGCGGGCGCAGCCACGGCGGATACGGCGACCAGTGGCGCAACGCCACAGTCCGCGACCTGGCGAAGATGGAGGCCGAGCCCCTCATCCGCGAGGCGGGCCTGGCCCTGCTGGTCTTCACCGCCGGCCGCGAGGTGCTGGAGAAGGACCTGGAGCTCTTCGAGGATGTCCTGGCCCGCAAGGAGGTCCTCGCCGGCTTCCGCCAGGTCCGGACGATCGACATCCTGGAGCGCAATGCCCACACCACCGCCACCCTCGCCCTCTGGCCCACCATCCAACGCGGCGAACAAGCCCCGTAGCAGGATGAAACCCCACCGCCTACGAGCAGGTGCTCGTGAAAGCCGCGGGGCCCGACGGCTCGCTCGGCCTGAGCCGGAAGGAAGTGTCCAGCCCGTGCGGGGGTGGGGTTCGGCTTCCCCGGCTGCGCCAAGCTGATAGAATCTCCCCCAGGTCTTGCCGACGTCCGTGATCACCCTTCCCCAGACCACCCTCGCCAGGCCCGCCACCCTTGCTGGGCGGGGGCTGTTCACGGGGGAGCCCGCCACGCTGACGATGCGTCCCGCCGAGCCGGGGACGGGCATCCGTTTCGTCCGCATCCACGAGGGGCTCCGCAGCGTCATCCCTGCTCTTGTGGAGAACGTCATGCCCGCCCTGCGGCGGACCGCCTTGCGCAACGGCAAGCTGTCGGTGGAGACGGTGGAGCACTGCCTGGCGGCGTGCACGGCGATGGGGCTTCGCAACGCCGAAATCGAGCTTTCCGACAGCAATACGGGGGAATTGCCCATGGGGGATGGGTCCAGCAGCGCCTACGTGGCCGCCATCGAGGAGGCGGGGCTGGAGGAGCAGGGGGGCGATCCGGTCGAGCCGCTGGTCATCAAGGAGCCGATTCACGTGCAGATGGGGGATGCGATGGTGGCGGCATTGCCCGGGCCGACCGACCACCTGGAGATCGTCTACACGTTCGAAGCGCCCGCCCCCCTGGGCCGGCAGGTCTTCTGCTTCCACCTGTACGACGGCGGGGCGGAGGATGACTTCCGGCGAGATGTCGCCCCCGCCCGGACGTTTGTGTTTGAAAACGAGGTCGAGGCCCTGCGCGAGCGGGGGCTCGGGGAGCACCTTTCCTATGCCGATCTCGTGGTCATCGGCGAGACAGGGCCCATCGAGAACGAGTTCCGCTTCCCCGATGAATGCGTCCGCCACAAGGTGCTGGACCTCATCGGCGACCTCTCCCTCGTTGGCAGGCCCATTTTCGGACGCCTCATCGCCCATCGCAGCGGACATGAGCTGAACCACATGCTGGCCCGCCGCCTGCTGGAAGTCGATGCCTCGCAGGTGCTGGCCCGCCTCCCCGCGGAGGTCCGCGAGGGCGAGGAAAGGGCCGACTACCGCGATCTCGTCGGCCGCCCGGCGGCGGATGCGGCGCTGGATATCCGCAAGATCCAGCGGATCCTGCCGCACCGCTTCCCGATGCTGCTTGTGGATCGCGTGTTGAAAATCGAGGGGGACCAGCGGGCAATTGGCCTGAAAAACATCACGATGGGCGATGTGTTCTTCCTGGGGCACTACCCGGGCGCCCCGATCTTCCCCGGCGTGCTAATCGTGGAGGCCATGGCCCAGCTCGGGGGCATTCTCCTGTCGCGCAAGCTCGACAACACCGGGAAGCTTGCGGTGCTTCTGAGCATGGACAACGTCAAGATGCGACAGCCTGTCGTGCCGGGAGACCAGTTGATCCTCGAAGCGGAGGCGGTTCGCGTAAAAAGTCGCACAGGTCACGTACGCTGCTCGGCCTACGTGTGCGATAAGCTGGCCGCGGAGGCCGACATCAAATTCATGCTCGTCGATGCGGAAACCTGATCCCCGCAGCGTTTGGCGAACCCACGGAAGCCGTCGGAGTATCAAGAGTTGCCCGTTTTGGGCTAAAGCCGCGGCCACGGAACGGCCGATAACTTCTGCAACGAGCGGGTCAGCAGGCTGGCCGGCCGCTGCCGAAGCCGTTTTTCGGCACCGTAACGCGGGAGGAGCTGTGAGGAAACGCGGCCGTGTTGGCCGTGTGACAACCCCGCCGGCGGCTGTTAACCTGATGAGGCTTGCCGGCCGGTTTTATCGGCGGCAAGATCCGGACCCGCGGGGGCCAGTGGGCCAGCGCAGCAGCGAAGAGGAGCGTCTCCTTTTCGAATGCGGCGCGCGGACGAATGAGCGAAGCGTCACTTGATGTGCAGGATGGAGCTCGTGCGGATGCTCCCCTCTTCGCCACACGCCCGTCTGACGCCCCCAGTCGTATGGCGGTGACTGCCATGTCCAAACTGATCGACAGTCTTACCGGCTATTTCTTCTCCGGCGAACACGCTCCCTTGGGCGCCGCGACCGGCGTCGCCGTCAAGCGCAGCGACTCGGCGGACCTGGGACCCTCCACCTTCAGCA
>JBGTBZ010000533.1:0-3549 GCA_041749155.1 Phycisphaerae bacterium | reverse complement strand
AGAGGCGCCGGCGGTAAGCCGTCGCGGCACGAGGTCGGCCAGCGGGGCCGGCGGAGCGGATTGGCCCTTCATCACCGCCACGCCCGCGGCGGTCAGGCGGATGACGGGGATCCGCTTATCGCCCTCCAGAGGCACCTGCTGCACCAGCCCGGCCTCGATCATGCGGTGGAGCATGGCGATCACCTGCTTGGCGGTCTTCTGTCGCAGCAGGCCGTAGACACTGAGCCGGTCAAAGTCCCATCGTCGCACCTTTTCGTTCTCGCTGCCGATCAGCACCTCCGCCACTGTGCCGACGCCAACGCGGCCGTTCAGGCGCGCGACGCCCGACAGCATCTGCCGGATCAGCATGGCGGTGGCCTCGTCCACCTGGGGAAGGGTTTCGGGATCATCCTCGGCGCCGGCGGGGTCGCGACAGACGTCGCAGCGGCATCGCGCGGGGTCCACGCGCTCGGCATCGCCGAAATAGTCAAGGATTTGCTGCCGGCGGCAGCGCCAGGTGCTGGCGTAGCCGATGATGCCCTCGAGCTTCTGCTGCTCGCGGCGCTTCAGCTCGTCAATGAGGGCGGGGTCGCCGATGACGTTGCCGTGCTCATCCTCGCCGATCTTCCCGATGAAGAACTCCTGGATAAAACGGTCCTCGTAGCTGAAGAGCAGGATGCAGCGTGCCGGTTGGCCATCGCGCCCGGCGCGGCCCGCCTCCTGGTAATAGGCCTCGAGGTTCCCGGGCAGGTTGTAGTGAATGACGAAGCGCAGGTCCGGCTTGTTGATTCCCATGCCGAAGGCATTGGTTGCCACCGCGATCGCCCGCGGCGTGCGCATGAAGCGCTCCTGGTTCTCCGTCCGGACGGCGGAGTCCATGCCGGCGTGGTAGCTGAAGATCGGCCGCGTCGGGAGGCGCCGGGCGACCAGGCCGGTCAGCTCGTCCACCGCCTTGCGCGTGGCGCAGTAGACGATGCCGCTGCCCTGGTCCTTGTCGAGGATCTCGATGAGCTGCTCCTGCTTGTACTTTTTGCCGCGGATGCGGCGGGCCTCGTAGCGGAGGCTGGGGCGGTCGAAGCCGGTGACGACGACGCTCGGATCGCGCAGGCCCAGGCTGCGGATGATGTCTTGGCGCACCTCCTCGGTGGCGGTGGCGGTCAGGGCGATGGTTGGCGGGCTGCCAAGGGCCTCGCGGATGCGGCCGAGCTGCTGGTACTCGGGGCGGAAATCATGCCCCCACTGGCTGATGCAGTGGGCCTCGTCCACGGCTAAAAGCCGCGGGCGGAGGGATGGCATCAGGTCGCGGAAGCGGGCGTTGTTGAAGCGCTCCGGCGCAACGTACACCAGGCCTGCAAAGCCGCCCTCGAGCTGCTGCATGGTCTCCGACAGCTCGCGGCCGCTCATCCCGCTGCTGAGCATGGCGCAGGCGATTCCCTCGTCGCGGAGCTGCTGCACCTGGTTCTCCATCAGCGAAATCAGCGGCGAAACCACCAGCGCCAGACCGCCTTGCACCGCCGCGGGAAGCTGGTAGCACAGGCTCTTGCCCGCGCCCGTCGGCATGACGCAGAGCACATCGCGCCCCGACAGAACGTCGGCGATGACCTCGCGCTGCAGCGGGCGGAAGTCATCGAGCCCGAAGAGGCTCCGAAGCTGCTCGCGGAGATCGGTCATTCGGTCCATCGAGGCGACTTACTCAACCCCACCCAGCTCCAGGTGCGGGTAACGGCTCCCCAAAACGACTCGCAGGCGGTCGATCATGCGGTCGAAGTCCTGCTCAGTCAGTGGATGTCCGGGCAGCTTACGCTCAGGCATGTGCTGTTGGCGGTAGGCGAGGCAGATCTCATCCGCCCCCGCCCGACGCCCGCCGAAGTGCGTGATGCTGCCCCACGGGACAAGCTGGCGATCGCCGAAGAGCGGTCCGCCATGGATCAGCAGGATGCCATTGGCGCGCACCTGGTACACCTCGGACCTCCGCCAGAGGGTCAGGGAAAGCACAATGAGCCCAAACGCCCCGAAGAACAGCGCCGCCGGGCCGGTCAGGCTCGTCAGCGAAGGCCAGAACTCCCCAAAAAGCCAGCAGAAGTAGCCCAAGGCCAGCAGCGCACACCCACCCGCCACCAGGACGCGGCGGCGGCCGACGCTGGAGCCGGACGCGAAGACCTCGCTGGGCGAGGCCGCCGGACGCCTGCCGGGATGAGGCGTGGCGAGGGTCATGTCACCGATTGTACGCGATCGGGGCCACCCGGGGTCGCTGAGCGGGTTGTAAGTCATTCCACGGGCCGGGGCTCGGTGGGCCAGTCGAAACGCACGGTATCGTCGGCCTGCAGATGCCCGACGACTGTCAGCCGCCGCGTGTCGGGCGTCTGGGCATACCCGGTTTCGAGCTCGATCAGGAAACGAGCGGTGTTCTGCTGGTCCGCGGAGCCGGACAGCACCGCCAGTCGCCAGCCGCTGTCGGGAGGGACTGGCAGTGCGACGGGGCCGGTGGTGGATTGGTGCAGCAGCGCCGGGGAGCGCGTCCAGCCGCCAGGCTCGAAGACGTATACGGTGACGGTGATTTCCGGCGGGCGCCCGCTGCCGTAGATGGCGGGCTCCACCTGCACTAGGACGATGCGGTCCCCGCCCGGCGTGGCGGCGCGTCCGCCGTAGAAGGCGCAGCGCCACCAGACCTGGCCGAGGCTCCAGTCGACGAAGCTCTCGAGGTCCGTGCTGCGGGCGCCGATCATCATCATGCCCGGACGCGAGCCGATCCATGTCAGGTCGCTTACCAACGTACCGGCGGGCAGCGTGGCGCGGTTCTCAAGAATCGCCCCCTGCGCCCGCAACAGGGCGGAACGCTGCATCACCCGGGGAATCACCACCCATCCCGCCCCCGCGGCAGCCAGGAGCGTGATCGCGATTACGACGGACCGCCCGCTCAGCCAACCCGGCCGCCGGCGCGGTGGGGCGTAGTCGATGGTCTGCGGCGAAGGCATCGGTACCCAGAGTCTACCGGCGGTCCGCCGCACGCGACTCGAAAGAGGGCAAGACAGAGGCGGAAGGCCTCGTGAGCCTTCCGCCGTCTGAAATCGCCTCTTCTGGGGTTCTTGTATCTAGGGATCTCGAAGGCCGTTTGGCCTCCGCAGGCGATAGGGACCCCCGAAAGGAGGTATTGCGCTGCGTATGAGTCACCACAGCGCTGCAAGCCCGCGACGAAAGCACTCCCAGATCACGCGCCACGGACCAGCCGATGCCTGAAAGGTTCGTCGGCGTGTTCCAGGGAAGGCTTAACCGGCTTCCAACTGCCACCAGAGCGGGCATTTTATTGGCGGCTTAGTGCGGCCCACCCTCGCGGGGGCTGAACAGCTCGATGACGGTGCCGCGCTCGACCGCCCGCTGCTCGCCGGACTCCAGGTCCTTCACCGCCACCGTACCCTGCTCCAGCTCGTAGTCGCCGAGGATCAGGCAGTGCGTCGCCTGGGCGCGGTCGGCCAGCTTGAACTGGGCCTTGACGCTCCGACCGGTGTAATCCATGTCCGCGGCGATGCCGGCGAGGCGGAGGCTGCGGAGCAGGCGCAGGGCCTCGTCGCG
>JBGTBZ010000532.1:0-7957 GCA_041749155.1 Phycisphaerae bacterium | reverse complement strand
GCCTCCATAACGCCCCTGCCTCAGGCAGACGTGCCGAGCGAGCCCGCGAGCGAGGCCGAGAAGGCAGGTACGGTCACTATCGAGGCCGCGGGCCGCGTGCTCATGCCCGGCTTCATCGATGCCCACACGCACGCCCTCTGGGCCGGCGACCGGCTCGCGGAGTGGGAGATGAAGCAGCAAGGCGCAACCTACCTCGAGATCCTGGCCTCCGGCGGGGGCATCCTTTCCACCGTCCGCGCTGTCCGCGCTGCCAGCCCGGCGGAGCTGTCGGCAAACCTGCTGGACCGGCTCGACGTCATGCTCCGCGAGGGCACGACTACCGTTGAGGTCAAGAGCGGCTACGGCCTGACGACCGCGGATGAGCTGAAGATGCTCCGGGCGCTGGAAGCCCCGCGAGACGCGGGCTTGGTTGTCCCGACCGCCCTCCTCGGCCATGCCATCGACCCTGATCAGCCCGGCTTCGTCGATATGGTGATCGAAGAGACCCTCCCGGCAGTCAGCCGCGAGTTCCCGGGCATCGCGGTGGATGCCTACTGCGAGACCGGGGCTTGGAGCGTGCAGCAGGTCCGCCGGCTCTTCGAGCGGGCCATCGCGCTGGGGCACCCCGTCCGCCTGCACGCCGACCAGTTCAATAGCCTCGGCGGAGTGGATCTGGCCATCGAGCTGGGCGCGCTGAGCGTCGACCACCTTGAAGCGACCTCCGCCGACGCCCTGAAGCGCCTGGCGGACTCCAATACCTTCGGCGTCATGCTGCCGGCCTGCGGCTTTCATGTCGATGGCCGCTACGCCCATGGCCGTGCCTTTCTCGATGCCGGGGGGAAGCTCGTCCTGGCCACCAACTGCAACCCTGGCTCCGCCCCCACCTCCTCGATGCCCTTCGTCATCGCCCTCGCGGTGCGTCATCTTGGCGTGACGGTCACCGAGGCGATTCAGGCGACCACTGCGACCGCCGCCGACCTGCTCGGCCTGCCCGACCGTGGCCGCATCCGGCCCGGGCTGCGCGCGGACCTGATCCTGCTTCGACACCGCGATGAGCGGCAACTGGCCTGGGAGGTTGGGGGTAACCCGGTGGACATCGTCATTCAAGCCGGCGGCATCGTCTCTGGTGCGCGCCGGGGCCTTAACGTGACCGTGTGATAACCCGTCATCCCCTTCCGAGGAGGGGCGGTCCGGCACCGCTGCGGCCGATAGATTCTCTGAGCAGCATGACTGACCCGCCGACGACCCATTCCGAGCTTGCCGAGCCGGCTGGCGAGGCCGGGCCCGCGGATGCCGCGCCGGAGAAGCCAGCTCCCCGGCTGCGGGGGCGTGATGTCGTCTGCGGGCTCGTTGTCTGCGCCGTGATGCTCGCCCTGTGGCTCCCGAGGCTCTCAGGGCCCATCGATCTGCGTACCGACGCCGCCGTCTACTACATCACCGGCGTGGCCCTGGCCGAGGGCCATGGCTACGTCATGACCAGCGAACCGGGCGAGATGGCGGCGGTGCAATATCCGCCGCTGCTGCCCGCCGTTGTCGCGCTGCATCGCTGGGTCGCTGGGACCGCCGACCCGCAGGTGCTGGGATCACTCCTGCGCAAGACTTACATCCTGATCTCCTTGGCGTATGCGCTTTCCGTCTACGTGATGGCCCGCCAGTTTCTGACCACGGGGTATGCCTGTCTCGTCGGAGTCATCACGGTCCTGTTCCTCCAGAGCTACTTCCTCTCCAATGCCCTGTTCGCCGAGATCCCCTTCGCCCTGGTGACGATGCTCTTGCTGATCGCAAACCAGCGCCCCCAGCGGCCGAGCTTGTTCATCCTGTCCGCCATTCTTGCAGGCGCCGCCTACCTGCTCCGCTCCGCCGGCATCGCTGTGCTGGCAGCGTGGGTAGGCGAGGCAGTGCTGCGGCGGCAGTGGAAGCAAGTGGCCTTGCGTGCCGCCGTGGCGCTGATCCCGGTCGTGGCGTGGCAGGGGTACGTGCGCTCGGTGACGACGAGCGAGGCGTACGCGAAGCCCGCCTACGAGTACCAGCGGGCGGCGTACCAGTACTACAACGTCCCCTACACCCAGAATGTGACCCTCACCGACCCGTTCCGGCCGGAAGAGGGAGAGGTAACCAACGCCATCCTCGCCCGCCGGCTCATTGAAAACTTGCTGCTGATGCCGAGGAGCGTTGGGTACAGCGTTTCCACCGTTCCCGGCTACTACGACTGGACCGTTCGCGACCTGCACAACCACGTTCTTCGCCGCATTGGCCTGCCCCGTCCACCATACTGGGCTTCCATGCTCTGGCCCACCCTGCTCGGCCTGGTTGCCCTTGGCGGCGGGGTCATCTTGGCCGTTAGAAGGCAGTGGCTCATCTGCCTTTATGCCGCCGCGACGATCGGCTTGGTTTGCCTGACGCCCTGGCCGCAGCAATTTACGCGATATCTCACGCCCCTGACGCCGGTGCTGGCCCTGGGGCTTGTGACGGGTCTGTCGCTGGTCCGCGAACGGCTGAGAAGCCGCTATTCCTTGCTGGGACAAACACTTGTGATAGCGCTCCTCGGATCCGTGCTCCTGATGCAGGCCTACACGCTCATCCGGGCCTATCGCTCCGGCTGGGTCCAGGTCCCCGCCGCCGACACCCGGATCGGTGGCGGGAGAATGTACTTCTTCGACGAGGCCTGGCAGGCCTATGCCAAGGCGATGGAGTGGCTCCGTCAAGAGGTGCAGCCGGGCGAAGTGGTCGCGCTCGGAACGCCCCAGTGGGGCACGATCGCCGGCGGGTTCAAGGCGGTGATGCCGCCGATGGAGATCGATCCCGCCGAGGCGCAGCGGCTGATGGACACCGTCCCCGTGCGTTATGCCATCGTCGATGAGGTGGACGTGGGGGAGATCACGGGGCGCTATCTTGCGCCCGCCATCGAGGCCCATCCCGACCTCTGGGTGTTGGTCTACACCGTTCCCGGCAGCAACACCCGCATCTTTCGCCGCACGCTGGTCACGGCGGGGCCTGAAACCGGAGCCCTTGGCGAGGAATGAAGCTGTAGACGCGGATGGCCTCGACCCGGCGCTCGCCGTCGAGCGTGGCGTTCTCCAGGAGCCAGTCGAGCTGCGGCGCCGGCTCCCCCACCTCGTGCACCAGCACCAGCGTCACCCGCGGACGCCCCTCGAGGAGTTCAAAAAGGTCGCGCGGCATCTCCCGGCGGCCAAGCTGCCCGACCCACGCGGCCGTCGCCGGCGGAGGGGTGCCGGGCGGGGTTGCCTGCTCGATGTACCGCGCCATTCCGATCACGCCGGAGGGGATGGAGTGAATGATGACGACCTCGCCCGGCTGTGCGTCGCGGGCCACGTGCTGGCCGATCAACTGCATTGGCTCGAAGCTGCGCCCCTGGTTCAGGTGAGCTCGCAGCAGCCCGAGCCCGCAAAGCCCAAGGAACGCCACGCTCACGACGATTCGAGAGAGTGGCCGCAGCCGGCCCAACGCAATTCCCAGCAGCACAAACGCTGCCGGAAGGGCCGCGATCGCATAGCGGGGAACCAACATCACCCAGGTCCCCCGGAGCAGGTCGAACACCACCGGCCCCAGGCAGGCCGCCGCCAGGGTCAGCCAGATCAGTTGATGCTCCCGGCTGCACCAACGGACCCGCCGCCATGCCAGGGCAACCAGGACGGCGAACAGGGCCAGGGCGGCGATGTCCCACCGGTCACGCAGGCCCCAGATGTTCCGCGGCGTAAAAAACTGCCAGGGAAGCTGCAGTACCTGCCGCAGGAGGTTCAATCGCTCATCGCGATCGTTGAGCCAATCCCCCGTGATCCGCCAGTTGGCCAGGCTCGCGGGGATCCGCAGGTACCAGGGCAGGATCAGCCCCACCGTCACCGCCGCTCCCAGCAAGAGCCAGCCGCGGTGCAGGCGGCCGGGATGGATCGCCAGCCACAGAAACGCCGCTCCCCATACGAAAGCGAAGAAGTAGTGCGTCAGGAAGCCGGCGGTTCCTACGACGATCCAGCCGGCCAGCATCCAAGCCACTCCTGCCGGTTGCCGATGCAGCCGCAGGGTCAGCCATAGCAGGCAGGCCGACCAGAACCAGAGCTGGGAATACATGCGCCCCTCGGTGCTGTAGAACACGCAAAGCGGAGAAACGGCGTAGATGAACCCCGTCGCCATCGCCGCCCAGCGCCCCCCGAGCTGCCGGGCAACCTGCCAGATCACCGGAAGCGCCGCCAAAGCCCAGAGCAGGCTCAGCAGGCGCAGCGAGACCTCGCTCGTGCCCGCAACGCGCGTCCAGAAGTGCAGCAGAACGTAATAGCCCGGCGGGCTCGTGTCGGACAGGAACACCGCCCGCACCACCCTGGCCGGCCCCGCGTACGGCGGCGCGTGATCGAGGTGGCGGGCGTAGAAATCGGGCGCGACCGCCTGCGGCAGCTCTACGAAATCGCCTTCCGAGGCATCGGCGACGTCAGCGGGGTGCTCCAAGCTGTGGCCGGTGGCCATGGCCAGGGAGAACAGCTCATCGGCCCAGAGGCCGTGGCGGTCCAGGAATGGCAGGCGCAGAGCGATGCAGAGCAGGAAAAGGCCGATTCCGGCAGCCACATACAGCCTGCGGGGCGCCCGCCTTCCGCGGCGCATCCGCATCGCGGCGGGGCGGCGGCTCGCTTCGGCTGCACCGGGGGCGTCGCTCATGTGGCGGAGAATACGGTGCGCCTACTGCTGCAGGCTCGGCTTCCGAGGCGCCACGCCAACCTGCCGCCAGGTCTTGCGATTGTCGCCGCGAACCGGCAGGTCGCGGTACGCGCCCAGGCCGAAGCTGCGCAGCCAGAGGTCCCAGAGCACGCGCCCATAGCCGCCGCCGACCTTCAGGAGGCGGAAGCTGCTGGCGCCCATATCCGGCGTGCGGTTGATCCAGGAAATCGGCACTTCCTTGATGCAGTAGCCCATCATGAGCGGCTGGAGGCCGGTTTCGGCGTTCACGGCGAAGTGCGGACGCTGAAGCTGAAGGTTCTGCACGACCTCGCTGCGCATCAGCTTGAGGTTGTTGGTCAGGTCCCGGAAACGCCGCAGGAGCATCACCTGGGCGAGAGTGTGGAAGCCGCGGTTGGCCAGGATCTTCATGAACGGATAGTTCAGCAGCACGCTGTGACGCGAGAAACGGCTGCCGACGACCACGTCATAGCGACCATCCGCCGCGGCGTCGAAGAGGTCGCGCATTTCCGGCAGCAAGTGCTGGAAGTCGCAGTCCATCGACAGCACCCACCGCCCGGTGGCGGCACCCAGGCCGTCGCTGATCGCTCGGCCGACGCCGTTGGGCGGATCGCGGAAGACCGGCTTGATCCTGGGGTCGCGTTCGGCAAGCTGGCAGATGACCTCACGCGTGCCGTCGCGGCTGTTGTCGTCCACGGGGATGATCTCGTGAATGTAGTCGTCGTAAAGCTCCCTGAGGCGGGTAATCAGGGCACCGATGTTCATCTCCTCGTTGTGACACGGGATCACGAACGAGACGGCCTTGCGCAGGCCGGCGTGCTCCGCCAGGCTCACCGCCGGCCGCGGAACGTGACGCGGGGGCTTCTGGCCGTGCAGCACGATCGAGCCCGCAAGGTGTCGCAGGACGGGGGCGTTTTCCAGCAGGATAGAGGCGTTGCGCAACAGCCACATCGCCCGGCGGGGCAGGGGGCGATAGACAAAGTCGTTGTGGGCCGCAAACACCCTTACGAAGCCGATCTCCGACAGCAGCTCGTAAAGCCGGGTGCGACGCAGCAGCTTGCGCGGATCCTTGCGGCTCGTGAGCGAGCCGATCCAGCGGTTGAGGCGCAGGACCGGGTTCCAGGGGTTGCTCTCCCAGAACACGACCTGCCCGCCCGGATTCAAGGCCTCGGAGACGCCCTGCATCAGCCAGGCGCAGTTGCGCTGGTCCAGTAGGTCCTGACCGATGATGAAGTCGAACCGGCGGCCCCGCAATGCTTCCTCTAGCGACCCTGCTGGGACGAACTCCACTGCCTCCGGCAGCCCCTGGGGTCGCGTCGTGGCGGGGTCAAAGGAGACCGCGGTAATCGGGTTGGCGCCGCGGGTTACTTCATGAACCTGGCGGGCCAGGCGTCCCTCGCCGCAGCCGAGCTCCAGGACGGTCTGGCCCGGGAGGATGTGGCACAGGTGCCGGAAGGCCTGGGCGCGCCAGAGGAGCCGGTCATCACGTATCGGGTCTCTGCGGCGCTGATAGTCGTCGCGAAAGCGCTCGCGCGTGGCGAGGGTGGCCGTGGCCTTGTCGGTCTGCGGAGCGGCTGCGCCGCCGAGCGACGCAGGTGCCGGTGAGTCTGAAAGCGTTACCGCGGTCTTCGCGTCGATCGCAAGGCGCTTGTGCCAGGCGCGGGTGATCTCCTCGAAAATGTCATCCAGCGACTTCTCCCACTTCAGCTCCGGGTAGTGCCAGCGGAGCTTGCGCAGGTCGCTGATGTAGCAGATGTGGTCACCCTTGCGCGCCTGCTCCACGTAGGAATGATCCATCTCCCTGCCGGAAAGCTCGCGCATTTTCGCGAAGGCCTCGAGGATCGAGCAGGCGTTCTCGCGCCCGCCGCCCAGGTTGTAAACCTCGCCGCCCGGCCGCGGGTTGCGGTAGATCGCCTCGATCGTCCGCGACACGTCCAGGCTGTGGATGTTGTCGCGGACCTGTTTGCCCTTGTGGCCAAAAATGCGGTATGGCCGCCCCGTGAGCTGGCAGCGCACAAGGTACGAGAGAAACCCATGCAACTCGACCCCCGAGTGGTTCGGGCCAGTCAGGCAGCCGCCGCGCAGGGCGGTGGTGCGAATGCCGAAGTATCTGCCGTATTCCTGCACCATCACGTCGGCGGCCACCTTGCCGGCGCCGAACACGCTATGCAGCGAGCGGTCGATGCGCATGTCCTCGCGGATGCCGTTGTAGTCCTCAGGCCGGGCATACTCCCAGCGCGTCTCCAGCTCAAGCAGCGGGATCTCGTTGGGGGCGTCGCCATACACCTTGTTCGTCGACAGATGCACGAAAACCGCCTCGGGGCAGTACTTGCGTGTCGCCTCCAGCACGTTCAGCGTCCCCGTCGCGTTCACGTCGAAATCGTCCAGCGGCCGGCTGGCTGCCAGGTCGTGGCTAGGCTGGGCCGCGGCGTGGACGATCAGATCGAAAGGCCCCTCGGCCTGGAAGAGCCGGGTGACCGCGGGCCGGTCGCGGATATCGACAAAGTGGTGCCGAAAACGCCGCGTGGAGTGCTGCAGGCGGCGCATGTTCCAGGTCGTGTCCCCCTCGCGGCCAAAGAAGTCTGCCCGCATGTTGTTGTCGATGCCCACGATCTGGGCGCCGCGGCCATCGAAGTACGTGACGATCTCCGAGCCGATCAGTCCGCTGGAACCTGTGACGAAGACTTTCATAAGTGCCTGTACCAGGTGGATCGGCTTCTTTTGCCTGCCGGTTTGCAACCGGCTATTGCCCGTCTGACAAAGTCGCCATTTGCGGCGTTACCGGCGTCCTGGCCGCCGGGGCAGCGGCGGCCGGTGGATCTTGCGGTGTCGCGATGGCTCTCTGGGCGTGGAAGACGACCCAGGTCGAGTCCAGGACGACCGCGCGGGCTCCGCGGATGCGGTCGGCATAGTTCAGGTTCGCATCGGAGCGGCTGGGCGGGCCTTCGAATCGGTAGAAAAATACCTGCCAGAAGCCCCATTTATCCGGCGTTTCATGCCCGCGGAACATGGCGGGGTTGTCCCAGCGGCCATCCGGGTCCTCGCGCCGCGGCGGCCGGGATGCGAGTTCGTCGGCCAAAGCCTTGAAATGTTCCGGCAGTTCTTCAACAGCGGGGTCCGGAACCGCGCCGCGAGCCTCCAGCTCCTGGCGAAGTCGGCGCGTCGAAAGACGCCATGCCCACTCCCCGGTTTCCACATCGCTCAGCGACACACCCGCAGCCCCCGCGGCTTCGCGGACGGCCTGCTCCGGCAGTTCCTGGCCGCGCCAGGCCGTTTCGAGGATGACGATGTCGCC
>JBGTBZ010000531.1:0-5214 GCA_041749155.1 Phycisphaerae bacterium | reverse complement strand
AGCAGGCGGCTCAGGCCGCCGGAAACGGCGCGGAGACGGCGGTGGATCGGCGTCTGGCAGCCGATGAGCGTCCTGCCGGCGGCGCCGTGCGGCGCGAGATCCGCGAGACGGACCGGTACGGGATCGTGGTGTTTAGCCATCTGCGCTGGGGTTTTGTGTGGCAGCGCCCGCAGCAGTTCCTGTCGCGATGGGCCAGGAAGCACCCCATCCTGTTCGTGGAGGAGCCGATCTTCGACCTCGCCGAGGGCGCCCAGCCGCGGCTGGAGCTGCATCGGGTGATGCCACAGGTGACGGTGGCGGTGCTGCGCGCCCCGCACGCATTCAACCGCAATCCGGAGCTGCCCAGCCTGCTTCGCAAGAGCACACGCGACGCCATCGAGCAGGTGAACGACGATTCGGGCGCCTTCGATCGCCCGCTGCTGTGGTATTACAGCCCGATGGACTCGACGTGGTCCCTGGGCCATTTCGAGAACCGCGGCGTGGTGTACGACTGCATGGACGAGTTGAGCCAGTTCACGGGCGCCCCGCCGGAACTGGTGGATGCCGAAGCCCGGCTCATCAGGCATGCCGACGTCGTCTTTACCGGCGGATACAACCTGGGCGAGAAGAAGGCAAAGCAGCACGACAACGTGCACACCTTCGGCTGCGGCGTCGACGTGGATCACTTCGGCCAGGCCCGCGACCGCTCGCGGCCCGCGCCCGCGGACATCGATTTCGCAGTTCGGCCGATCCTGGGGTACTTCGGCGTGGTTGATGAGCGGCTCGACTACGCCCTGATCGACGAAGTGGCGCGGCGGCGGCCGGACTGGTCGATCTGCATGGTGGGTCCGGCGGTGAAGATCGATCCGAATCACCTGCCGCACGCCCCCAACCTGTTCTGGCTGGGCGGGCGCGATTACCAGGTACTCCCGGATTACTGCCGCGCATTCGACGTTTGTCTGATGCCCTTTGCCATGAACAAGGCGACGGAGTTCATCAATCCCACCAAGGGCCTGGAATACATGGCGACGGGGCGCCCCATCGTCAGCACGCCCGTGCGCGACGTCGTGCGCCAGTGGAGCGACATCGTGCTCATCGCCGACACGCCGGAGAAGTTTATATCCGCCGTGGAGCAGGCGCTGGAAGAGGGGCCGAAGAGCGAGCGCGTGACCAGGGGCATGGAGCTTGCTGAGACCAAGGGCTGGGAAGCCACGGTCGGCCAGATGCAGTCGCTGGTCCGCGAGGCGATCACCGGCCCCACCCGCCGATCGGCGGAGACGATCGAGGCGGTGCCGGCGGCGCAGCTGGCTTACACGTACGTATCCACGCCCGGCTCGTGAAAGTGCTCACGCCCGGCGCGACACCAGGAGTGCAACACGCCAAGTACAGGAACCCCGCAAGGCAGCAACATGCAGCAGACGACGGAACATCCACCCGTGAATCGCCAGTCCGGACCCGCCGCAAGCGCCCGCGAGCCGCGCATCCTCATCATCGGCGGCGGGCCGACGGGGCTGGGCGCCGCATATCGCCTGAAGGAGCTGGGCTACCGCAACTTCCATCTTTACGAGCGCTCCGGCCACATCGGGGGCCTGGCCAGCAGCTTCACGGATTCCGCCGGCTTCACGTGGGACATCGGCGGGCACGTGATGTTCAGCCATTACAAGTATTACGACGAGTGCTTCCAGAAGCTGATGGGGGATGACTACCAGCTCAACATGCGCGAGTGCTGGGTGCGCATGTTCGACACGTGGGTGCCCTACCCGTTCCAGAACAACATCCGCTACCTGCCCAAGCAAGTCTGCTTTGAGTGCCTCAGCGGGCTCATCGAAGCCCAGACGCAGCGCGATCACACGCAGGCCAGGAACTTCGAGGAGTTCGTCAACGCCGTCTTCGGCGATGGCATCGCCAGGTGGTTCATGAACCCGTACAACTTCAAGGTCTGGGCCCATCCCTTGAAGATGATGAACAAGCAGTGGATCGGCGAGCGCGTGGCGGTGCTGGACATCAACCGGGCGCTGAAGAACGTCGTGATGCAGACCGACGACTTCGGCTGGGGCCCCAACAACCAGTTCAAGTTTCCGCTCTTCGGCGGGACGGGAGAGTTCTACCGCCGCTTCGCGGGGCCGCTGGAGGGGCATTACTCCCTGAACAAGGCCGTGGATTTCGTCAACATCGCCAAGAAGGAAGTGCACTTCAGCGACGGTCAGGTGGAGCGATACGACATCCTCGTTTCGGCGATCCCGCTCGACAAGCTCTGCAACGACGTCATCAACGGCGAGATGCCGCGCGAGATCAAGAAGGCCGCCGCCGGCCTGCGCCACTCGGGCGGGCACATGGTCGGTATCGGCATCAAGCAGCCGTGCCCCAGCACCAAGAGCTGGATGTACTTCCCGGAGAGCAACTGCCCCTTCTACCGCGCGACGTACCTGTCCAACTACTCTCCTTACATGACGCCGGACAAGGACACGCACTACTCGCTGCTCACCGAGACCAGCTACAGCCAGTTCAAGCCGGTGGACCGTCGCACCATCGTCGAGCAGACCATCCAGGGCCTCATCAACGCCGGCCTTCTCAAGGACGCCGACCGCCGCGACATCGTGGACACCTGGCATTACGAGGCCGACTACAGCTACCCCACGCCCAGCGTGGAGCGCGACGAGATCCTGGCGAAGGTGATCCCCTATCTCGAAGGCTACGACATCTACAGCCGCGGGCGCTTTGGCATGTGGAAGTACGAGGTCTCCAACACCGACCACACGCTCATGCAGGGCGTGGAGCTGGTCAACCGCCTGCTGCTCGGCGAGGCGGAGACGACGATCGGCCTGACGTACGAATCTACGCTCGACGGCCGCAACGCCGCGAAGCACGAGCGCAGCGTCCACGCCGGCAGCGGCGACCCGAAGAAGGCCGCGGAGCGCGCCGCCGCCATCGCGACATCGCTCATGAACGGCAACGGCAAGGCGCGCCCCGTCGGCGACCGGGACGAGGCCGACATCTCCGAGGAAGAGCTGGGCATCACCACGCCGAGAAGATGAGGGATCTGTAACGCCTGAAACTGCGGTTCGTCGCTCCTGCAGGCCCCAGGAGGGGTTGAACTCGATGCGCGGTTCAATTAGGCTCGCACGGTCCGCTGCTCCCGCGGTTCTTTCAAGAAGGGGCGGCGGGCCCCTTGTCCGTGCCCGTTCGGGCCTGGGCGGTTCATTTGTAAAGGAGAATCAGATGCCAGTTGCTGGAAAGCGTCAATGTGTTTCGCTGGGGATTGTCGTGGCCGCCGCCGGCGTCGTGATAACCGGTGCCCTGCCGGCGCGGGCGGATGTGCCGGCGAACCTGGTGCTCAAGGAGGGGGACTCCCTCTTCGGATCGACCGTCTCCACGCTCAACGCCCCCTTCACCGACGGCAACGGCAAGGTCAGCTTCGTCATCGGCCTCACCGACGGCAATCGCGTCATCTGGCACGACACGGGGCCGATCTTTTACAGCGGCGACATCACCTCCGACACGCTCACCGGCGGTGAGGGAACGCACGGCGTCGGGAACGCCGGCCAGTTCATCTACAGCCCCAGCTTCAACGGCAACGACTCGGTTTTCAGCAATCCCGGCAAGCTCGTGGCCGACGGAGATGCCGCTCCGAACATCAGCGGCCAGTTCATCACCTTCGCCAGCCGCCCGCAGATGCTGGCCGATGGCACTGCCCTCTGGGTCTCGGGCCTCTCCACCACGTCCGGTGGCACCTCCGCGGGCCGGGCGCTCTACCGCATGACCGACCTGAACGACCTGGGCACTGCCGTCCCGGTGCTGAAAACGGGCGATGAGATCCTGACCGGGCGCACCATCACCGCCTCCGGCATCGACTTCGACTACTGGATGTCCGACAACGGCAACCATCACATCCAGGGGCTGACGGTCAGCGGCGCCACCGCCAGCGATACGCTCGTGTGGGTCAACGGCTCGGTTATCGCCCAGGAAGGCTCCTCCACCGGCCAGGGCGACAATTGGCAGAACTTCGACGTGACGAGCATCAACAACTCGGGCAACTACGTCTTCAGCGGCGACACCGACGGCGCCACCTCCGCCGATGAGTTCCTGGCCTACAACGGGGTCATCGGCGTGCGCGAGGGGCAGGTGGTCGGCGGGCTGCAGCTTGGCAGTTCCATGAACGCCGCCTCCATCAACGACAACAACGAGGTCGCCTTCATCTGGACCACCGCCAATCCCACTTCCGAGGCCCTCTTCTACGCTGCCGACGGCGCAAACCTCGCCGCCGCGATCGCGCTTCTGGCGGTCGGGGACGAAATCGACACCACGGGCGACGGCGTGGGCGACTGGACGGTGAGCGACTTCGTCGCCTCCAACGGCATCTCCCCGGGCCTCGATTTCGGCGAGGATGGCATGATCTACGCCGAGGTGGATCTGATCCCCGTCGGCGGGGGAACGGAGATCGAGGCGATCATCGGCCTGACGATTCCCGAGCCCTCGTCGCTGGCCCTGGCCGGCCTCGGCGGGCTCTTCCTGATGCGGCGGCGGCGCTGAAGCGCCTGTCAACCGCGGCTCAACGAGGCGCAGGTGGATCGCCCCTACGCCGCCTGCGGCAGGGCGCGGATCTCCGTCGTCATGAGCTGCGGGCGCTCTGCCGGCTCGGGCAGAACGCGAGCCAGCTCGTACTTCGCCTGCGGAAGGATGAGCGACGGGTCGCGCCCGATCTCCTCCAGCCACCGGTCGCGAAGCTCCCGGGCCAGCGACAGCCCTTCAACTCCAACCGCAACTACGAGGTCTTCTGGGGCGAGACGAAGGAGAAGCGCAGCTTCGAGGACCGCCACGCCTCCACACAGAGCTACATCAACTACATGCGCCCGCGCTGCTACGAGCTGCGCCGCCCCTCCTGCCGATAGACCCAGCGTATGCCACGTGCCACGCGGGTGCGGGGCACTGTGCTTTGGGTTCTGTTGAAAGCGAGGTTGACGGTGCGCGATCCAGTCTTCTCCGAAACCACCGCCGCCGGAAGGCTCCGGGTTCTGGGCACGATCGCCCGTGGCCTGGCCGAGCGACCCGAGGCGTATGGCGTGGCCCCCGAGGATGCGGCGGAGCTTCTGAGGCTGGTGGAAGCCGCCGAGGCGGCGTTTGCGCGGGCGGAAGATAAGCTGACGCGCACGCAGCTTGACATCCAGGCGAAAAAGACCGCCATGACGGAAGCCGAGCAGGCCTGCCGCACGCTGGTGGCCTTCCTCCGCGTCAACC
>JBGTBZ010000530.1:0-1676 GCA_041749155.1 Phycisphaerae bacterium | reverse complement strand
TGGCGTGCACGCAGCGGTGTCAAGGCGTCTCGCCGGCGCGCGGCGTCCACTCGGCAGCCTTCGCGTCGTAGCCGCCCGTCGGTTCGGAGGCGTGCCAGGCGGTGTAGAAGCTCGACAGCTCCTGCGCGACTCGTCGCGACTCCACGTGCGTCGCGCCCATCATCGCCGTCAGCATGCCGTGGGCCTCGAGCAGATTGGCCTCCGCCAGCGGATATTGCACAGGGTCGAAGCCGGGGCCCGCCCGCGCGCGCCCCAGGTGAAGCAGCAGCGATATGACCCGCACCGGGTTGGCCTGCGCAAAAAGCTCGCGCACCGCAGGCTCCAGCGGCTCCAGCAGCGAGCGCGCCTCGACGAACTGCTGCTGGGCCACCAGCAGCGCCCCGAGGTTGATCGCAGAGCCGATCGTGTCCGGATGATTCTCGCCCAGCACCTTGCGCCGCCCCTGGTAAGCGCCGGTCAGCATCTCCTTCGCCTCGTCCGCCCGGCCGGTGACGAGGTAAAGCCCGCCGAGGTTGCCCATGGACCAGAGGGTGTCCGGGTGCTCCGGGCCAAGCTGCTGGCGGCGCTTCTCCAGGGCCTCTTGCCAGAACGGCTCGGCTTCTGCGACTTTTCCCTGCTGCTGAAGCAGGAATCCCATGTTGTTGATGGAGTTGAGCGTATCGGGGTGCGCCTCGCCGAGCACGCGCCGGCGGCGATCAAGTGCTTCGCGCCAGAATGGCTCGGCCTCCTCGAACTTGCGCTGTGCCTGGAGCAGGAACCCCATGTTGTTGATCGACACCAGCGTATTGGGATCGTCATCCCCCAGGATACGGCGCGACTTCTCCAGCGACTCGCGGTAGTACGGCTCTGCCTCTTCGAGCCGGCCCTGCGACTGCATCAGGAAGCCCATGTTGTTGATCGAGAGCAGCGTCTCGCGATGCTCCTCGCCCAGCACCCGACGGTGTCCTTCCAGCGCCTCCTGCAGGTAGGGCTCGGCCTCCTGCATCCGGCCGCGGGCAAAGAGCAGCGCGCCGAGCTTGCCGATCGACGTGATGGTGTCCGGAGCGTCATCCCCCAGCACACGGCGGTAGCCCTCCAGCGCTTCCCGGTAATGCTTCTCCGCCTCCTCGAGCCGGCCCTGGTAGTGAAGCAGGGTGGCCAGGTGGCTCAGCGATTCGAGCGTGTCCTCATGATCGTCCCCCACCACGCGGCGGCGCGTCTGAAGCGCGGCCTGCTGTAGCGGCAGGGACGCCTCGTACATCCCGAAATCCAGGTAGCGGCTCGCCAGCACCTGTCGCAGCCGTGAATCGATCGCCGGCTGGTCGGCGAAGCTGGTGTTCACCGCCTCGACGGCCGGCGTCAGGATTGTCTGGTCGATCAGCTCGCGGGCAAGATCGGTGGCGTTCACCAGCATGAGCGACTGCTCGAACGTATCCACCTGCTGTCTTCGTGCTTCGGCGGGGGCGCCCGCCTTGGTCAGCGCCTCCTCGAGCTTGGCCAGGATGTTGCGCGTCAACAGGACGCCCGCCTGGGTCGGGTCAACCTGTGCCAGCATGTTCGTCTGGAAATCCGACACCTGTTCCAGCTCCGCCGCACGCTGGGCAGTTGCTGCTTCGGCGTCGATAGCCCGGTCGCGCTGCTCGTCGGCGGCGGTCTTCGCTTCCTGAGCCAGGTCCCGCTGCTCGCGGGCGATCTGC
>JBGTBZ010000529.1:0-1983 GCA_041749155.1 Phycisphaerae bacterium | reverse complement strand
GTGTGCCCCGGCAGGCTCGCCGCGGCGATGCCGCAGGCCAGCACCGCCGCCAGGCAGAGCGCCGCAAGCGGGCCGCGTCTCAATCCGTTCCGGAAGTTACCCAGCGCGCTGTGCATGACGTTCTCCGGACGTAAAGGCCTGCACGCCAATCTAGTTACGACCGCCGCGCCCCGCAACGCACAAGCCGCTTCACACACCCCTCTGACGCCCGCATCAGGCGCAAGTTGCCGCATTAGCCGCCCTTTCCCGCCGGCTAGCATTGCCCGGTGACGCGCGAGGCCAAGTTCAATCTCTGGTTTCTACTGGCTTTTCTGCTCATCTCCCTTCCGGGCCTGGTCATCCTCGTCCGTAAGAAGATGCAGCCCGACGCCCGCTCCATGGCGGAGGCCTCTTACGTCCGCCCCTCCGACACCTACAACAACCCCCTGCCAACCCGCAGCAAGGGCGTCCGCACCGTCCCCCCGCAGACCTTCGCCTGGGTCGAAGACCTCGCCGCGGAACACCTGGGCCATCCCCCCCTGCGCCACGTCGCGGCGGGGGGACGCAGGGAGCCGGTCATGAGCCGCCAGCGCCGCTTTGAGCTGCTGGACGTGCAGGAGCGGGATGGCCATCCCGTGGTCATCCTCCTCGCCTGGCAGCCGGATTTCGGGGCCCAGCGCGTCAACTCGCTCCACGCCAGCGCCCCCGGCCTGGGAAGCCTCGCCGAGACGCACATCCAGCCCGTCGCCGTGCCCGGGCACGTCATAGATGAGCTGAAGGATGAGGGCTTCGTCCTCCCCCCCGCCCGCACCGCCGTCGTCTGGCTCCATTTCAAAGGAACCACCCCCACCGAGGCCACCGCCCCAGCAACGCTCCCGGCGATCGAGCTGGCCTGGAGCACGCCCGAGGGCAGCTTCGAGGATGTGCTGGAGCTTTCCGGATGGTTGCTGGAACGCGCCGCAGGTGCTAAAAGCCAACAGGAGAACCAAGACCGTGAGTGAATCCGCAGCACATCCCTCGACCGGCGCCCGCCCCGGCGCTTTGCGCCCCGACGTGGAGCATCACGACAAGCCCCCCGTGCTCCTCAGCTACAGGCAGCTCGACGACCGGGCCATGGCACTGCGAAAGGCATGGGCCATCTACCTGGCCATGGCAGTCCTGCCGCCCTTGTTCATGATCTTCTCGATCTTCTACCTGATCTTCACGCCCCTGAACTGGTACGACCGCCAGATCATCCCCCTGGAGAACACCGCCGGGTGGTACAGCTTCCTGCTGGGGATGATCTGGATCAGCGTGACCGTTCCCCTGTCGTTCTACATGCGGCGGCATTACTGGAGCGCGTATTACCACGGCGAGCTGGTGGAGCCGGGGAACTACCTCAAGGGGAACCTGTCGATCTGGATCCCGCTGGTGATCGCGGGCATCCTCGGCTTCGTCGCCTTCGCCCTCACGCGCTACGTGGCCAACCTCTTCACGAGCGTGACCGCCTTCGTGATCTTCCTGACGATGTTCCCCAACGGCCACGCCATGACCCGCCCGATCGGCGATCATGACGATCCGGGGGTTTACGAGCTGCCACGGTGAGGGGTGGCGGAGGAGGAGGAGAGGGGGAACGGGGGAGAGGGGGAGAAGCTCGGGTTATGAGTCCCTGCGGCCGGCCCGCGCGATGCCGCGAGCGGGAGCTGGGCGCGTGGTTCCTGGAAAATCGAGCTTGGGTTGAGGCCGCCACAACGATGAAGCCCTGGAAGGGCGCTCGAATTGCCGCGGCCCGCATCGTTCTGCCGCCCTTACAGGGCTTGCTTCATCTCCGGCTCGCATACCCAGTGCGTTGCCCTGGGCTCTGGCGCATGCTGCACCTTCGGTGCGGCGGAGGTACATCGCTGGTCGCCTGCGCCCGAGTTCGCTGGCATTACAATCCCCCGCCCATGAAACCCGCCGGCGGGTCGGCCGCTGTCATTCCGCATTCGCCTGCCTTCCCCCCGCCGCCGGCGGGGCGGATCGTGC
>JBGTBZ010000528.1:0-1561 GCA_041749155.1 Phycisphaerae bacterium | reverse complement strand
ACGCCGTGCCCGAGCCGGCGGTGGCCTGATTTAGTTTGTGGCTTCTTCCCGGGCCGGCGCTGAGGTACACCAGCCGCATGCAGCTTGCCGACCTTTCCCGCCTGAGCGATCGGCTTCCCCAGGTCCTGTACGTCACTGTCGAGGAGGCCCAGCGCATCAACCGCCTGCGCGTGGAGCAGAACGTCGCCTTCTTCCGCGATAACCCCGACGGGATCAACGCCCGCATCAACGAGCTGGCGGAGGAATGGGACGTCGATCGCGTTCTCCAGGTCGTCGCCAGCGCCGGAACGCTCGCGGGCGTCTGGCTCGGCCTCACGCGCAGCCGCCTCTGGCTGCTCCTGCCCGCCGCGATGGCGGCGGGATCGCTGCAATATGCCCTCGCCGAGCAGAGCCCCGCCGCTGACCTGGCCCGGCGCCTGGGCTTCCGCACGCGAACGGAGATCGAGGCGGAGATGATCGCACTGATCGCTCTCCTGGAGGATGCGGAGGGCGGTTCGCCCGCTGCGCAGTCGGGGTGAACCAGCGTGAAACGGCATGCGCAAAAGGTGAAAAGGCGCGAAAAAGCGCGGAAAAACGCGCCCTAAAGGTGAAAAAACGCGAGAAACCACGCACCGTCGCGCCCCCTGGATCGTCTCAAATTGCACCGAAAAACCGCATTCTGCGAACGCCAGGGCCCTTTTCGCTCCTCGTCTGTTCGCGATTTCGCGCTCCCGCCTGAAAGACTCGCCCGCGGCGCGGACAAACGTCGCACTGGATTCGGACCTCCGCATACCCCTACAGCGGCGGTGCGCGTTTGGCGCTCCAAAAGCGCACCAGTGCCACAAAATGATCCTTGGCCCCCTGCAAATGGCCTTGCCTTCCAAAAATTGCAGGACCGGCGCGGTGCGCATCTGGTGCGCCCCCCGACGAGAGCGGAAGCAGCCCCCGCAGCCGCCCGTCCCGCAGCAGCAGCCCGATCCACACGAAAACACCCACGTTCACCGGACCTATGAACGGATCGCCAATCCGCACATGCGTCGCCGTCGCCCCGCCCAGGTACGCCGTCACCAGGATCGCACCCAGGACCGCCGTCCGCGGGATCAGGTAGATCACTGCGCACGAGATCTCCAGCACGCCGATCCACAGGGCCAGGTGCTCGCCGTACCCAAGCCGCTCGAACTCTTCCAGGACCGCCGCCGGCTTCAGGAGCTTCATCAGGGCGCGAACAGCAGCATCAGCGCCGCCAGCCAACTGATGACGCGCCCGGTCCACAGGGCGGCGGTCGAGGGCCCCTTTGACTGGGATTCTCCATCGCTCTCCTTCTGCCCTATGCCAGCGGCTTTTCCACCCTTGTTCCATCCTTCGTCGTCAGCACCCGATAGCCTGCCTCGAGCAGCCGCTGGCGGATGGCGTCGGCTCTTGCAAAATCCTTGGCGGCGCGGGCGGCGTCGATCTGCCGGGCCAGCGTGCCCGCCTCGTCCTCGGCCCGATCCGCGGCTGCCGCCTGAGCATCGGGGAGGATCGCGAGCACCGAATTGATCCTGTCCAGCAGGCCCAGCGTCTCGGCGGCGTTCCCGGCGCC
>JBGTBZ010000527.1:0-2540 GCA_041749155.1 Phycisphaerae bacterium | reverse complement strand
TCGCTTCGCAGTCCTCGGCATGTTTGTCAACGGCGGAGACAACGCCGACCATTCGGCGGCGCAAATCCAGGCCATTGGGCGCGCGCCGAGCGGCATGACGCGCGCGCTCTCCAGATAGCTGGCGCGTGTCATGGGCGCTTTGGCCCGGAGGGCCAATCCTGCAACGGGTGATCAGACGCTGACGTCGGCTTTCCGGGCGCGGCTCTGGCCAAGCCTGTAGCTGTCGCCGTTCATCTCGATGATGTGGACGTGGTGCGTCAGTCTGTCCAGAAGGGCACCCGTCAGGCGCTCGGTGCCGAAGGTCTCGGTCCATTCGTCGAACGGCAGGTTGCTGGTGATCAGCGTGGCGCCACGCTCATAGCGCTGGGAGATCAGTTCGAACAGCAGCTCGGCCCCTGTCTTGGACAGCGGCACGAAGCCCAGCTCGTCGATGATGAGGAGCTTTTGGCCGGCCATCTGTTTCTGGAAGCGCAGCAGCCGACGCTCGTCGCGGGCTTCCATCAGCTCGCTGACCAGAGCGGCGGCGGTGGTGAACCCGACCGACATGCCCTTCTGGCAGGCGGCCAGCCCGAGGCCGAGGGCAACATGGGTCTTGCCGGTGCCGCTCGGGCCCAGGGCGATGACGTTCTCGCGCCGGTCGATCCATTCGCATCGGGCGAGTTCCAGGACCTGCATCTTGTTAAGCCTGGGGATCGCCTTGAAGTCGAAGCTGTCGAGGCTCTTGGTGACCGGGAACTTCGCGGCCTTGATACGGCGCTCCACCATCCGCCGCTCGCGGTCGATCAGTTCCAGTTCGACCAGCCGGGTCAGGAACTGGACGTGGTCGAGGCCTTCGGCCGCGCATTGGCGGGCGAGCTTGTCGTACTCCCGGAGGAAGGTCGGCAGCTTCAGGGTCTTCAGGTGATGCGCGAGAAGGATCTTCGGAGCCTCGGTCATGCCGCATCCCCCGACATCAGGCACAGGTAGGCTGCGGCCGAGGTGGTCGCGACATTGGCGCGCGGCAGGTAGGGATAGACGTCGAGGTCGAGCTTCGGTGGCCGCTTCTCGACCTGGCAGAGAACGAGATGCTTGACGGCATCGAAGCCGACCGCCCCCAGTTGCAAGGCCTTCTTCACGGCGGCATGGAGATCGTCGATCCCGAAGGTCTCGAGCAGGCGCAGAACCTGGACGTACTCGCGGCGCCCCATCTTCAGCATACGCGCTTCCATCAGGCGGCGCAGGGTCGCAAACTCGGGCGGCAGGTCCCATTCGGCGAGAGGCGCCGCCTGGTCGAGAGCATTGATCTTCTGCTCGATCAGCGGAAGGTAATGGATGGGATCGAAGACCATGTCCTCGCGGTCGTAGCAGCGCGGATGGCATGCGATGACCTCGCCACCGCAGCCGATCACGACCGCGTCGACATAGCCCCGGATCCAGACGTCGCGATGGCCGTAGGCGACCGGGACCGAGTAGTCGTTGGTCTTGTAGCGCACCAGCGCCTGGGAACTGACCCGTCCGGTGGCCTGGTCGCAGGCATCGAACGGCGCCGCAGGGAGTTCGGACATCGCGGCCAGATCCCGTGCGAGGCGTTGTCCGATCGTCTCGGAGCGGCCCCGCAGGACGTCGGCCTGACGCTTGTGGCACTGCTCCTCCAGATGGGCGTTGAACACGTCCCAGGTCGCGAACCGCGGGATCGGCACCATGAAGTTGCGGCGCGATAACCCCACCAGTCCCTCGACCTTGCCCTTGTCGTTGCCCTTGCCGGGCCGCCCGTAGCGGTCGCGGAACAGGTAATGCGACAGGAACCCGCTGAAGAGCGTGGCCCGCTGCCGCGTCCCGTCGGGCAGGATCTTCGAGACCAGGCAGCGGTCGTTGTCGTAGAGCACCGACAGCGGCACCCGGCCGAAGAAGGCAAAGGCGTGAATGTGGCCATCGATCCACGCCTCGGCCGTCGCCGCCGGATAGGCGCGGACAAAGCAGGCATCGCTGTGCGGCAGGTCCATGACGAAGAAGTGCGCCCTCTGCTCGACCCCGCCGATGATCACGATGGCTTCGCCGAAGTCGGCCTGCGCATGCCCGGGCGGATGCGCCAGCGGCACGAACATCTCCCGCCCGCGGCGTTCGCGCTCCCGCACATAGTCCTTCACGATCGTGTAGCCGCCGGTGAAGCCGTGCTCATCGCGAAGCCGGTCGAACACCCGCTTGGCCGTGTGCCGCTGCTTGTGGCGGGACCCGCGATCCTCCTCCAGCCAGACGTCGATGATCCCGGTGAACCCGTCCAGCTTCGGCCGCTTCACGGGGGCGGTGCGCCGATATCCGGGAGGCACCGAGAACGCCAGCATCTTCCGGACGCTGTCGCGAGAGATGTTGAAATGCCGCGCCGCCTCTCGCTGGCTCATGCCCTCCGCACAAGCCAGACGGACCTTCCGGTACATGTCCACGGTGATGATCCTCCCGCCCTCCCTCCGACTGCAGAGAGGGCAAAGGTGGACGACAATTGCGCCGCCCGCAGCGGGGTCATCCCGCCGCTCCCGTGGCCGACTTTCTCACCGCCGTTCTCA
>JBGTBZ010000526.1:0-5733 GCA_041749155.1 Phycisphaerae bacterium | reverse complement strand
CAGCAAAAGCTGTGCGGCGAGATGTGTGACCGGATTGTCTCAATATTGCGTCCGGCCGGTTCTCCAGCAGGACCGGCACAACTTCCCTAGCTGCACTCACCTACCACTTAGCGGACGTACAGTGGTGTCCCGAAGCGCCATTTCTGGCCGACCGTAACGTCAGCTTGGTGACAGAGTTGCGCCATGACGCGACCTGCCGGCAAACCCCGCTCGCGGAGCGGTGTGGCTATCTTTCACCCTCTCGAACCTCGCCGCCTGCTACACGGGGCGGTCGATGTGGCCATCAATTTCCAGCCCGCGTCCGCGGAAACGCCACACGGATACTTCGCCGACGTCGGTCGCCCGTTCGGGGACCGTGGACCAGGCTTGAGCTACGGCTGGCGACGCGATTCCGGGCCGTGGACCAACACCTGGACATACGAGCGCGACCACCCCGCCTCTCTCAGCCAGGCCGGCGACACGCTGATCTCCGCCGGCTGGGCGGCGGATCTGTGCTGGGAGATCACCCTGCCGGCGGGCCGATACCGAGTGAGCATTCTTGCCGGCGATGCCCTGGCCGCCCCGGGCCAGCGTTTTGTGGTCAAAGTCGAGGGTGAGAGCGCGTTGGACTTCACGGCCACGCGAACCCAGAGGCTCGTCACCCAGATGGTCGAGGTGGATCTGCTGGATGGCAGGCTGACGATTTCCGCTCCCGATGGCGTGGCAAACACCACGCTGGCCAGCGTCCGGATCACCGCCGTGCACGACGAGAACGGCGGATCCGGCGGCCATGTGCACGGGGAGGATGGCGGGCAATGGCGTGGCGCCGCTATCGAGCGATGACGGGATGGTAATCGACTTTGAGGACCTCGCGCACGGCAGCCTTGGCGAAGTGTATGAGCACGGCAGCGGACATCGCTTCCGGTCGCTTCCGGGCCGCGGCACCTCCACGGAGACGATGTGGATCCGGGGAATACCTGAGAAGTACGCGAGCAAGGTCCTGCATCCGCTGAATTACGGGCGCCGAATCGTGCTGGATCGTCCGGATGGCGCAACCTTTACGCTCGCCAGCCTCGATTATGCCGCGGGCAGGTGGAGCGAATCAGGCGATGCCACGGTCACCGGCTTCTTTTCTGATGGCAGCACTCAGTCCAGGACGATCGGTTTCTCCACCCGAACCCTCTCGACGCTGGAGCTTGGCTGGGAGCACCTCCTGAGCGTGGAGATCAACTATGCCGGCGGGGCCAATGAGGCTTACGGGGCACTGGACAACTTCATCCTCGGTGGCGGCGGTGGTGGCGACGACGGAGGCAACGATGGCGGGGACGGCGGCGACGACGGTGGTGGCGGGACGAGCGATGCGATCGTGAACTTCGAGGGCTCGTCTGTAGGGTCGATTCTGTCGGGCGTCTATCTGGAGTCCGGCTTCACGTTTACCAATTACCCCGGCCGCGGCGGAACGGCCAAGGAGCCGCTTCAGATCCATGGGTCGGGGCAGGGATATGCCAGCAAGGTGCTGCAGCCCTCGAATTGGGGCCGGCGGATCGAGATCATCCGCGACGGTGGAGGGGTATTTGACCTGGCACGCCTGGATTACGCGGCCGGACGATGGGGCGAGGCGGGCGATTTCGTGCTGACAGGTACCTTCGCCGCCGGTGGGACGCAGAGTATCAGCGGCGTCTTCACATCACGGCAGCTTTCGACGCTCGTCCTGAACTGGATGGGGTTGACCGTCGTCAGCATCAACTTCGCCGGCAGAATCAACGATGCTTATGGAGCGATCGACAACCTGCACTTCCAGATCGCCGGCGGTGGTGGCGGTGGAGACGGGGGCAGTGGCGGTGGTGATCAGGACACGGGCGGGCAAGTGAGGCTTGGCTCCTGGACGGTGCACGGCAACATGCCTGTACCGATGATGGAGGGTCAAGTGGCGGAGTTGGATGGAAGCGTCTATCTCTGGGGTGGGTTCAACAGCGGCTGGACGTGGCTCAGCCAGGTGCATGGATATCGCTACAACACGACGACCGGCACGTGGTCACGGCTCGCCGATCTTCCAGCGCCCATCACGCACGGCCAGGCAGTCTCACACAACGGCAAGATCTACCTCTTCGGAGGATATGCCAACAACGGCGACTTCCTCGGCAACACGGACAAGGTGTACGTCTATGACCCGGCGACCAACAATTTCTCGCATTGGGGAACAATGCCATACGCCATCAGCGGCCATGGCGCGGTGAAGGATGGGGCCCGCGTCCACCTTCTCGGCGGGCACTTGCGCGACAGCCAGAACAAGTTCACCGGAAACAGCGTTCGCCATGTGAGCATCGACCTGTCAAATCCCGGCGCCGGATGGCGAAACGAGCCGGATGTCCCTGCCGGCCGCGACCACGTCGCCGCGGAGCTGATCGGCGGCAGGATCTACTACTTCGCTGGCCAGGTTAACGACGACGAATACACCGGCGTCCGCAGCGAACTGTGGCGGTACGATCTGGCGGCCAGGACCTGGTCCGCCGGGGCGAGCATGCCCGACGGCGGCCACGGCCATGTAGACCAGGCGACGGTCGTCTATCAGGGCAGGATCATCAGCGTGGCCGGCAACATCAACGGCAAGAAGCTGGAGAACTACTCCGACGATGTCTTCCTTTACGACCCGGCGAACGACAAATGGTCGCTGCTCGGCACCGTACCCGACTGGCGTCGGGGCTCGCATGTTGCGTTGCTGGGCGACACGCTTTGGGTTTTCGGCGGCGGAACCAGCTATCCCCATGCGAACGTCTGGAGCGCGAAGCTGAGCATTGTGTAGGCCGGCGGCGTCGCCAGCTCATGCGTCGGCCAGGTCCATCGCCGATTGGGCAAGGCGGTGCGCCGCCTTGAGATCCCCGGCGCAGAGCCGGCATGCCGCAACATCGACGATCGCGAGCATCTCCAGCCGCCGTATGGAGCTTTGCGTGTCGATCTCCTGCGCAAAGAGGGCAAGAAACCCGTCGAGGACGCGCCGGCGCAAATAGGCGCGTTCGCCTTGGTCCGGCGTCCGCAGGTCGGCGATTGACGCCAGCAGCGTGGAAAGATCCCATAGCCGGTGGCCGGCACGGGCCGCACCCCAGTCCGACACGCAAATTCCTACTGCCCCCGCCGCCGGTTGGGCCAGCAGGCTCGGCAGACCAAACGCCCCGTGGATCAGGGTTGACGACGGCTCGCCCACGTCCGCGGTTGCCTGTTCGAGGTCGGGGCGGAGTCGCTGAAGGCCGCAGGCTTCGATGACCGGCTGAATCTGCCCCGCCATCCGCCTGGAGCGAATCGCGTCCACTTGGCGCCGGGGGCGGCTTACCAGCGATGCCGGGAGCCCAGCCACGAGTGCCGCAGCGGCGCCCGCCTGTTGCATGGCCTCGCCGACCGACGGCTCCATGTGCAGCAGGAAGTCCCGCAGCGCAATGCCGGGCTCGTGGCGAAAGACGCTGAAGGCAGCCAGCTCCGGGTCACGGAGGTCAGCTTGGGTGAACTCAAGGGCCGGCACGGCCGGGCCGCGGCGCAAGCGGCGAATGGCCCGCACCACGCGCTGCTCGCGCAGAACGCTGGCAACACGCCCTGGCAGCCTGATCACCTTCGCCGGTAACCCGCCAAGCTCGATCCGAAACGTGTTGCCGCCGCCCTGCAAAGGCACGACCTCCGACGGCTGGAACCCATACAAGCGCCATCCGAGCTCCGCCGCCAGTTGCTGTTGTTCCTCTGTGGTCGGCGGCCGCATCGGCGGTGCATACTACATCCGGGGCGTCCAGGCGCTCCCGAGGGCCTCCACAAACTGCCGAAGGCGGCTCGGGTCCAGCCGCCCGTCACTGCGAACGCCGCTGCAGACGTCCACCGCGAAAGGCCGGACGGTTCGCACCGCCTCCGCCACGTTGCCGGCGTGCAGCCCCCCGGCCAGGAAGACGGGAACGCCGCGCCCCTC
The DNA here is from genome assembly GCA_041749155.1 of Phycisphaerae bacterium. Lineage (GTDB taxonomy): Bacteria > Planctomycetota > Phycisphaerae > Tepidisphaerales > Tepidisphaeraceae > JAEZED01. Next base: position 1,808 of record JBGTBZ010000526.1, on the reverse strand, counting down.
CTGAACCTCGAGGACGATCTGCCGGCTGATTCCCCAGTCATGTCGCCGGCCAGTGCCGCCGAGCTCCTTGACCGCCAGACTGGGGTTGCCACTGTCCAGCAAGATGGCGTCGGCATGGCCCGCCGCTAATCTGGCTGCCGAAAGCGCCTTCTTGTCGACCACGTGAATGACCTGTACAAGCCTGACTCCGGGCAATGCCGCCCGAAGCGATGGCCACTGATCGGCCGGAACATGATCCACTAGCTGAAGCGTGTTGCAGCCGCTGGTGCGAGCCTGGGCGACAATCTCACCGGCATCAGTCCTGCAGGTGAGCAGGAATGAGGCGATTGGGGGCGGGATGCTCGCCGCGATCCGGGCGATCTGGTCATCAGAAATCGGTCCCGGACCGCTGGGCATGGCAGAGACCAGGCCGACCGCATCGGCCCCGAGCAGAAGCGCCAGCCCTGCCTCCTGGGGATCGGCGATACAGCAGACTTTAAGCCTGGTGCGGGTCACACGTCACTCCGGCGCTGCCGCGCCGCCCGTGGACTCGGTTCGGCGCTGCTGGTACTCCGAGCGGCTGATCTCCCGGACGATGTACTGCTCGCTGACGCCCCGCCGCCGGCCCACCAGCGATTGGGACCCCGGCACGTCCGGCCCCGCGGCGGTTTCGGACTCCGGCAGAGCCGTTGAATAGCTGACGTCGCCGGTTCGCTTGTCGGTGATCTCGTAATACTTCGTCTCGGCGCAGCCGCCGAGGCAAAGGGCCAACCAGATGGCGGCGGCTGCGCAAACAGTTGCGGGTGGTGAGGTTACGATTCGCATAATGAGGGCCCCGGAACGTTTTTTCTGGTCCTCGCGGCGGTAAGGCAGTGTCGCAGGCTTCCCGGAGAGGCTAATCGATCGCCGGATGCGGGGCAATTACCGCTCGGGGCGGAAGCAACTTGGGCTTACACTCAGGTCATGCGCTGCCTACTTGCACTGTCTTGTGCCCTGCTCCCATGCCTGACGGCGTTGGCAGGGCAGCGGGACGATGCGGCAACGCAACCAGCGACGCAACCCGCCTACGAAGTGCTGGAGCGGCCCTCCCGAGACGGTATCGGCAAAGCTTACATGGGCCGCGAGATAGCCCAGGTGATGGGCCACCTGGCGGCGGGTTGGCTGGAGCGACCCGAGCGCGAGGCCCAGGAGAAGCCGCGCGTGCTGATCGACAGCCTGAGTCTGGAGCCCGACGCCGTCGTAGCGGACATCGGGGCAGGCACTGGCTATTTTACCTTCCGCCTGGCGGAGCGCGTGCCCGAGGGGCGCGTGCTGGCGGTGGATATTCAGCAGGAGATGGTGGACCTGCTGGAGGACCGCGAGCGCGAGCTGGGCCTTGCGAACGTCGAGCCGATTCTTGGCGAGATCGACGACCCGAAGCTGCCCGAGGGACAGGTTGACCTGGTGCTGATGGTGGACAGCTACCACGAGTTCAGCCACCCGCGCGAGATGATGGCGGGCATCGTCCACGGCCTGAAGCCGGGCGGGCGCGTGGCGCTGGTGGAGTATCGCGGGGAGGACCCAAATCTGAACATCAAGCCGCTGCACACGATGACACAGGACCAGGCGAAGAGGGAAATGGCGGCGGCGGGCCTGGAGCACATGGAGACGCTGGACGTCTTGCCGACGCAGCACCTGATGATCTTCCGCAAGCCCGGGGGCACACCGCAGGAAGACAAGGAGACATCATGAATCCTGAACCCATCGCCGATCGTCTGCTGCTGGAGTATGAGCGGGGACGGGTCAGCCGCAGTCAGCTTGTCGCGGGGCTCCTTACCCTTGTCGCCACC
>JBGTBZ010000525.1:0-1746 GCA_041749155.1 Phycisphaerae bacterium | reverse complement strand
TCGCACCGCCCAGCCGGCCCCGCTGCCGAGCAGGACCAGGAAGAACAGCACCATCCCAGCGACCGCAATAGCGACTTTGTTCCGCCGGGCGAACTTGCGGAAGCGGTACCATGCCGACGGCGGACAGGCCTGCACCGGCTCGTCGTTCAAGTAACGCTGCACGTCGGCCGCGAAGCCGCTGGCGGTCTCGTACCGGCGGTTGCGGTCCTTCTCCAGCGTCTTCATCACGATCCAGTCCAGTTCGCCGCGCATCAGCTTCGAGAGTTTGGCCGGCTCGGTATGCCGCTGGGCCGAAATCGAGGCCAATGCCTCGCCCGACTCGCTCAACCGCGTGCTCGGCCTGGGCGGCTCTTCCTCCTTGATCAGCCGGAGGATCTCCGCGAACGCGGCCTGCTTCATCCGTTTGTGGGTCAGCGGGGTGCTGCCCGTCAGCAGCTCGTACAGGAGTACGCCCAGCGAGTAGATGTCACTGCGGGTATCGACGCCCAGGGCGCTCATCTCCGCCTGCTCCGGGCTCATGTATTCCAGGGTGCCAACCATCGTGCCGTACTGCGTGAACAGCGTCCGCTCGGTCAGCTTCTGCTCGGTCGCCTTCGCCAACGCAGTCTCTTTCTCTTCAAGCGCCCGCGTTCTCTCCACCAGCGCCTGGGCTTTGGCGTTGCGTTCGCGCGTGACCCGAATATTGCCAGCGGCAAGGCCTGCGACGGACGCGGTGAGTGCGGCAAGAATGATTGCCGCTGTGGTTAGCAGGCCCTTATTCCGCCGCGAGAACTTGCGGAATCGGTACCATGCCGACGGCGGACAGGCCTGCACCGCCTCGTCGTTCAAGTAACGCTGCACGTCGGCCGCAAAGCCGCTGGCGGTCTCGTACCGGCGGTTGCGGTCCTTCTCCAGCGCCGTCATCACGATCCAGTCCAGCTCCCCGCGGAACAGGGTCGACAGCTTCCGCGGTTCGCTGCCGCGGTTGGCGGACACCGTCGCCGCCGCCAGGCCCTGCGTACTCATCCGCGTACTCGGCCGGACCGGCTCCTCCTCCCGGATGATCCGCCGGATCTCGTCGTACCCGGCCGTCCGCAGCCGCTCCTTGTCGAACGGCGTCGTCCCGGTCAGCAGCTCGTAGAGCAGTACGCCCAGCGCGTACACGTCCGTCCGGATATCGACATCCAACCCGCTCATCTGGGCCTGCTCGGGGCTCATGTACAGGGGCGTGCCGATCATCTGGGCGAAGTTCGTGAACAGCGTCTTGTCCGTCAGCGGCTGCCCGACGGCCTTGGCGATGCCGAAGTCGATCACCTTCGGCACCGGCACCGTGTCGTGCAGCGTGACCAGCAGGTTGGAGGGCTTGAGGTCGCGGTGGATGATCCCCTTCTGGTGGGCGTGCTGGACGGCCCGGCACACCTGCACGAACAGCCCCAGCCGCTCGCGGACGCCCAGGCGGTTGTGGTCGCAGAAGTCGGTGATCGGGATTCCGCGGACCAGCTCCATCACGAAGTAGGGTCGCCCGCCCGCCGTCTCGCCCCCGTCGAACACGTGGGCGATGTGGGGGTGGTCCATCAGGGCCAGGGCCTGCCGCTCGGCCTCGAACCGCGCGACCACCTGGCGGGTGTCCATCCCCAGCTTGAGCACCTTCAGCGCCACCTTGCGGCGCATCGGAGACTGCTGCTCGGCCATGAACACCACGCCGAACCCGCCCTCCCCGATCTGCTCCAGCAGCTTGTACGGGCCGATCACCGTGCCCGCCCCCTC
>JBGTBZ010000524.1:0-2304 GCA_041749155.1 Phycisphaerae bacterium | reverse complement strand
GAAAGAGATTGCTGGAGCGGGCACAGCATGCTGTGCCCCTACACCGCACGCCCTGTGCGGGTAAAAAAAGGGCGCCGGAAGAGCGCGCCTAACAAGACTCGCACTTTCTGGGTTCCAACGCCCCGCGCTGCGACGGTCCCGAAAACCCTTTCGGCCTCTGCCATGCCTCGCCCGTTCAGGCCACCTGGGCGGTACAATGCATGCCATGAATCGCAGATCCCTTCTAAAATCTTCCGTCCTTGGCTTGGGAGCAGCTCTTGGCAGCGCCCCGCGGGCTTCGGCCGCGTTGCCCAACATGAAGATCACCCGCATCCGCTACTACCACATCTCCGGCGGGCGGCCGATCTTTAACCAAAGCAGCAATGTGGTCACCGTCGAAACCGATCAGGGCATCACCGGCATCGGGGAAGGCGGCACCAAAGACATGATCGAACAGCTCGGCGCCATGATCATCGGCGAGAGTCCGTCGCGCATCGAGCATCTCTGGCAGATCATGTATCGCGGCTATTTCTATCCGCCGGGCCGCGAAAAAGTCCACGGGCTGGGCGCGCTCGACATGGCGCTGTGGGACATCAAGGGCAAGGCGCTCGGCGTTCCGGTCTATGAGCTGCTCGGCGGTCTCACGCGCGATTACTGCGAGTGCTACTCCACGGGGTTCCCCAGCAAGGGTAATTTGACGGACACCGCGCGCGCCTGTATAGAGTTCGGCTTTCGGGCGTTTCGGTTCGGCACCGCCGGTCCGCGCGGCACGGAAGCGCCCTTCAATTCGCAACGGATGGTCGATGCGACCTACGAAGCCTGCCGTCAGATCCGCGAAGGCGTCGGAGACAACGGTGACTGGGCCATCGACTATCACACGCGTTTCGATTTTCCCGACGCTGTCCGGCTCAGCAGCTTGATCGAAGATCTGCGGCCTTATTTCGTCGAGGATCTGGTGCGGTCGGAAAATCCTGAGGTCTATCGCACTCTGCGCCCGCAGGTGAAGGTGCCGATTGCCGTCGGCGAGCAGTTCGGCGACCGCTGGGACGTGAACGTGCTTGTCGAAAACCATCTCATCGACTACTCGCGCGTCACGATTCCCAATGTCGGCGGCATCACGGAGTACATGAAGCTGGCGGCGCTGTGCGAGACGCACTATGTCGGTTTGGTCCCGCACTTCACCGGCCCTATTTCCGAGGCCACTCTGGTGCACTGCAATTGCGCGGCGCCGGGTCCTGTGCTGATGGAGATGACAGGCGACGGCAGCCAGGAGTTGCCTCACCTGCCGCAGTGCTACGACTTCCGCCAAGGCAAAATGTATCCCGTCAGCCGGCCCGGATTGGGCGTAGAGTTCGATCCCAGCCGCGCTCAGCTTGTACTCGAGGTCACGGAAAACTCGCGCCCGATTCCCCTATACCATCGTCCCGACGGCTCGGTGACGAATTGGTAGGGATCCGGGGATCTCTGCCACGGGACGGCAAGCAGTGATTAAAGGAGGTCACGCTGCTTCGTGGCGCGGCCTTTTAGGCTGCCGCGCCCGCATTCCTGCGGGCGCAGGGCGGTGAAGTCTGAGCCCTGAGTTACGGAATCGCCGTAAGTCGGCACCAATGCCGACACGGCAGGCAAGAATGCCCGCGCCACGAGCCAGCGGCGCCAGCCCTCGACTTCTTGAAAAGATCGGTGGTGTCCCCGATCCCGTAGCCGGTTCCCCATGCCCGTGCGTCATACTTTAAGCGGGCATTCGCTCCCCGGGCCCTGATCCGATGAGATTACTACGGCTAGGCTTGCTCCTTGGCGTCGCGCTGATCCTCGCGGCGGTCGCCTGGGACTATTTCGACGCCAGGCGAGCCGGCCTCACGGTACGCCTGACGGAACCCAGCCAGATGCCCTCTCATCTGGACGCGCAGGCCACGCGCTGGACGTGGTCGCAGTCGACGGGCGATCGCCGCAGCGTGGAAGGCAGCGCCTCCCGCGTCCGCCAAACCAAAGACACCGGCGTTCTCGAGCTCGACGAAGTCGAGCTGCGAATCTTCCACGAGGGCGGGCAGAGTTTCGACCTGGTGGAGACGCGCAACGCCTTGTTCTACAGCCGCGACGGCCGGCTCTATAGCGAATCGCCGGTGGTCCTAACGCTCGGGCTGGCAACCGCCGACGAGGACCGAGACGCCGCGAGCCCGACGGTCATTCGCAGCACTCGCGTGACATTCGACAGCAAGCAAGGCACCTCCTCCACCGACCAGCCTACCGAGTATGAGTTTGACGGCGGGCGGGGCCGCAGTGTGGGCGCACTTTACGATTCAACGCAGGGCCAGTTGCTGATGCGGT
>JBGTBZ010000523.1:0-3699 GCA_041749155.1 Phycisphaerae bacterium | reverse complement strand
GTGTGCCACGTGGCACACTTCTCAGCCCGGGTGCGCGAGCCCGGCCAACGCGTTTCAAATCGCCCGGCCGCGACAGCACTTGGCCGCAGTCGCGAGCCTCAAAAGTGTGCCACGTGGCACACTAATGGAGCTCCATATGTTCGAGATTTCTCCACCCCCCCCTGGTGCGCGAAAATCGCCACGAACGCGCACCAACCTGCGCACAAGCCCCATTTGCGCTACAGAATCGCACCCGCTGAAAATATTTTTCTGCTGGCTCCCGGGTCCGCCATCTCCTGCGCGCCGCTCTCACATCCGCTGTCTTCCCGAAAGAGCATCGGCAAGGATCGACCGGTTCGCGTGCTCGATGCTGCTCCCCGCCGGCAGTCCACGGGCAAGGCGCGTCACGTTGACGCCCGGAAACCGGCGCTCGATCTCCTGCTGCAGGTACAGCGACGTCGCATCTCCGTCCAGCGTCGGGTTCGTGCCCATGATGATCTCGCGCACCCCGTCAGCCTCGATCCGCCGCAGCAGCGCGTCGATCGTCAGGTCCTCCGGCTCCACGCCCTCCAGCGGCGCGATCCGCCCCAGCAGGACGTGATACGTTCCCCCGAAGCTGCCCGCCTCCTCCAGCGCCAGCACGTCCTTGGGCTGCTCGACAACCAAGACGAGCTGCCGGTCCCGCCGCGGGTCGTCGTAGATGGCGCAGCGCTCGCCCTCAGTCAGGTTGAAGGTGACCGGGCAGTGCCGGATGCGGGTCTTCACGTCCCGAATCGCGTCCGCCAGGGCCAGGGCCTCCTCCGGGTCCTGCTTGAGCAGGTGAAAGACGATCCGCTCCGCCGATCGCGGGCCGATCCCCGGCAGCCGGGCGAACTGCTGCATCAGGTTCTGGATGGTGGTGTTGTGCTGCGCCATCTGGCGGAGATGTTAGGAGCAAGTTCGAGGAGGGCCTGCTGATCGTAAGCCTTTGCAAATATTCCCGTTCCCGTCCACCGCCCACCGACGGTATAAACACTGGTGAACACGGATGGGAGAGCTAGTTGGCGGCGGCCAGCGTCTCCGGCGAGACCAGCGGGCGCAGCGTTTGCGTCGGCATGCAAGGCCCACGCCGAAACTGGAGATTCACGCATGAAAAGGCTGCTTCTGGTCCTGATGTTGCTCTTCATCGTCGCCCCGCTGGCCACCGGCGTCACCACCGTCGTGGGCGGATGCCGTGCCGAGGTGGGCGATCCCGACTGATCACGCAAGTGCCGCCCATGGGCTTAACCCGTCACTTCTTTTCGAAGGAGATTTCTATGAAACGTCTGCGTTGGCTGTTCATCCTGGCCCTGATCATGGTTCCTCTGGCCGGCGTCAGCGTCGGCTGCGAGGGCGAAGTTGATGATGACGGCGCCAGCATCGATGTTGGGGATTGAACCCCGGATCGAGCAAACAATCTCCGCCCGGTTCAGCCACGCGTTGAGCCGGGCGGTGCCGTTCCTAGGCCAGGGGGGCTGGTGCGGCACCATTTTTGCCTCGCCGTCTGCGCCCCACCCTTCACGGAGACCACGATGAAGAAGAACCTGCGACTTCTCCTTGTCCTGCTTGCCCTGCTCGCCGTGCCCGCCGCCGGACTCGGGACCGCCGGCTGCAACTTCGACGACGATGACGGCGAGTCCGAGCTCGACCTCTGATCGCCGTCATGCCGCCAAACGGCAGCGCCGCAGGCCAGCGGGCCTGCCGGCGCGGTACTTGGCATCGGATGATTCATTTCACCCCGCCGACCGCGCCGCCGGTGTCGCGGCGGTAGGCTCGGCAAACTCCCCCATCCGCCGGAACTTCTCGTAGCGCGCCCCAGCAGCTCATCAAGGCTGCGGCGCTTCAACTCGCGCAGGGTCTTGGCCAGGAACTGCTCCAGGTGGTGCGCCGCCTGGTGCGGATCGCGATGAGCTCCTCCCAGCGGTTCGGGCACGATCGCGTCGATCACGCCAAGCCACTTGAGGTCCTTGCTCGTCAGCTTCAAGGCCTCGGCCATCCGCGCCGCCTGCGTGCCGTCCTTGAACAGGATGCTGCTGCACGCCTCCGGGCTGATCACGCTGTACCATGCGTACTGGCTCATCGCCACCCGGTCCGCCACCGCGATCCCCAGCGCCCCCCCGCTGCCACCCTCGCCGATGATCACGCTGACGATCGGCGTCTGGAGCCGGGACATCTCCATCAGGTTCACCGCAATGCTTTCCGCCTGCCCGCGCTCCTCGGCGCCGATCCCGGGGTAGGCCCCCGGCGTGTCCACGAGAGTCACGACCGGCAGCTTGAACTTCTCCGCCAGCTTCATCGCCCGCAGGGCCTTGCGGTAACCCTCCGGGTTCGCCAGGCCGAACATGCACTTGATCTTCTCTTTCGTGTCTCGACCCTTGTGATGCCCGATCAGCATCACCTTGTGCCCGCCGATCTTCGACAGGCCGCACCGGATGGCCAGGTCGTCGCCGTACCGCCGGTCTCCGTGAATCTCCCGAAACTCGCGGAAGATCATCTCGACGTAGTCCACGAAGAGCGGCCGCTGCGGGTGGCGGGCAACCTGAACCGTCTCCCACGCCCCCAGCCCGTCGTAGGTCTTGCGGAGCAGGCTCGTGTAGTTCTCCCGCAGCTCGCGCAGCTCCGCGGTGTAGTCCACCTGTCGGCCGGTCTGCGTGCGCTCCAGGTCGGCGATCTGCTGCTCAAGCTGGGCCAGGGGCTTCTCGAAGCCCAGGACATGCCGGGCACCCCCTGGCGCAGCCACCGGCGGGGCCTCCTGCGGCAGTGTGACGGCATCCTGGGCGAGATACCGCCCGTTGCCATCCTCCACGAGAGCTTCCCTCCCGGCCTCTCGGACCACGACGCCCCCTGCCGCGGGGTCCGCCGGGGGGCGGGCGGATGCGGTCAGGCCGAAGAGCGTCTGCGGTTTGCTCATGAAATAAGCCCTCTCGTTGCCGCGGGCAATGGCGCCACGGGCAGCGGAGACAAGTGCGTACGATAGACCGCCGGCCCGAATTCATCAAGACACCCAGCCGCCGGCCCCAGCGGGACATTTGCCGCAAGTCCATGAGCCTCAAGCCGTTGGAACACGCATCCTCCCACGCCCGGCCCCGCCGCAATCTCGAGCAGAAGTTCCGCTGCGGCGATCTCGAGGCAGCCTACCGCGCCGCCCTGGCCGCGGGCGCGCTCGACGCCGATGTCCTGCTTCAGCGCGATGTCTACTTTGGCGCTGCCCGCGGCCGGCTAAAGCTTCGGAGCACACTTTCCGGCGATGGCGCCGCCCATGCAGAGTTGATCGCCTATGACCGGCCCGATGGTCCGCAGGAGCGCATCAGCAGCTACCTCCTGATCCCCGTCTCCGACCCCGACCTGCTCGAGGCGATCCTCACCGCGGCCCTGGGCATGAGGGCGACCGTCCGCAAGCGCCGCCGGCTCCTCATGGACGGCGCCACCCGCCTCCACTTCGACGAAGTCGAAGACCTGGGGACCTTCGTCGAGTTCGAAGCGGTACTCGCCGAAGACGAGCCCGAGGCCCGCGGTCGCGAGCGCCTGATGCATTGGCGCGAGCTCCTGGGCCTCGACGAGCCCGTGCCGCGGTCGTACGTCGATCTGCTGACGAGCGGGAGGCCCGCGGATGCTCGCTGAGGCCGATCGTCCCCTCGTGCTCGTGACCGAAGGCTCCGCCGCGGCGCCACTGGCGTGGCTGGGCGAGCGGGCGCGCGTGAT
>JBGTBZ010000522.1:0-1721 GCA_041749155.1 Phycisphaerae bacterium | reverse complement strand
CGCGACGAGGTCGCGGCGGCGCGCGGCGTGGGTGTCTCGCTGTTCCACGGTGGGCCATGCCCGGGACCCCTTGTCGCGATCCACAACGTCGCGGAACTGGCCGGGCAGGCGGACCCCGACGTCCTTGAGGCAAACGAAGGCCTGACCGCCGAGCTGGGTGACGCAGAGGTCGTCTGGGCGGAGCTGGTGTCGCCTGGCGTCTGGTTCTGCACCCGGCGCGAGGCCCTCGAAGGGCTCATGCGGCACGTTCGCCGCTCCCTGGAGCATCCAGAGGCCGATGACGGTGAGCCGATAGCCGCCAAGTTCGTCGCGGGGTACGCCGGTTGGGCCCCCGGGCAGCTTGAGGGCGAGCTGCGGGAGGGCTCCTGGCTCGTTGCGGACGCGGCCCAGGCCGAGATCTATGCCGGCGGATCGCCGCTGCATCCACTCAATCCACCGACCACCAGTCTGCCTCCAGGGGCCATCGGTCTGGTAGCGCTGCTGGCCCACGCCATCGATGGGGGGCACGACCCGACCGCGGGCCTGGCGGCGGGGATCCGGCAGTGGGTGCGACTCTCCACCCGCGCAAACCTTGGGCGCATGATCGATCCCAGGCTCATCCCGACCGACCCCTCGGCCAACTGATCCGGCGTTCGAGAGGTCCCTCAAGCTGTCAGCCGTGGCGTCTTCTGGTCACCGCCCCCCTTGATGGATCTCAGGGCCGCCAGCCAGCAGGGCAATGATCCCCGCACCACCATGAGCTCCGCGAGCGTAAAGCCCGTCCGCACCTTTCGTTTCCGCAAGTCACCCATAGCAAAAACAGGACGCCCTTTCTCCGGACGATCTAACGTGTTCTCGCCGTGTCCGGCGGCAGCTCGGAACCTGGAGTGCTCCCGGGTCCGCACCGATAGAATGCTCTCATGAGCCAGGGAGCCCAGGACATCGACGCACAGGAGCCAAAGAGCAAGGCACCGCTCGCGCGCGTCGCTGGCGAGCTGCTGGCCATGTCAGCGTGGAAAAAGAAGCTTCTGACGTTTTTTCTGCTCATAGCCGCTATCGGAGCCGTCCTGCGCGTGCCGGCCTGGCTGGACCGCCAGGAACCCCAAGTGGAGACGCCCACGGCAACCGAAGGCGGGACCGCTGACCACCCCGCCCCGCCCGGCGCCCGCGGCTTCGTCGATTCGTCGCGACCTGCGCGCACTGACCAGACTGAAACCCATCCGGGCCCGCCTTCCGCACAGGAGCGAGACCTCCCCTGGACCGCGGACCTCGGCGGATGGCTTGCCAGGCTCGGCCTGAGCTTTGCCGCCGGGATGGTTCTCGGCGTCTTCTTCCGCGCCTTCCTGAAGACGATGGCCGCCGTGACGGCGGTGGTAGTGGCGGGGCTGGTGGTGCTGAGCTACTTCGAGGTCATCGGCATCGACCTCAGCATCATGCGCCAGAACTACGACAGCTTCGCCGGCTGGGCGAGCGCCCAGGCGTACGGGCTCAGGGATTTCGCGACGGGCATCCTCCCGTCCTTTGGCGCGGGAATCGTCGGTTTCTTCTTCGGCTTCATCCGGCGTTAGTGATGGTGCCCGGTCAAACGTGCTGGGGCTTCCGGGGTCATAAGATCAGGCGAGGGGTTGTCTACTCCAAGATCTCCGCTTCCTGGCAATCATGCGAAATACTACCTTCCACGCCGTCTGCGCCGCAGCCTGTGTGCTGGCTTTGGGTTCCCCGGCTTTTGGCCAGGGCGGCGT
>JBGTBZ010000521.1:0-4554 GCA_041749155.1 Phycisphaerae bacterium | reverse complement strand
CGGCGCGAGCGTGGCGGCCGCCTGTGGCTGGGATTGAGCCTGTCCGGGCTGGTGACCGTTCTAGTGTTCGTGCTGCTCTTCTTCGCCTTTCCGCGTCTTGCGCCAGCGGCGGCGCAGGATATGCCGGTCACGACACAGGATGCGGAAGATGCGACTCCGCAGCTCGTCGACAACACAATTTTTCGCGATCTCTCTCCTTGGGAGGAGCGGGCGGTCCGGCTGGTGGCCGCAGGACACTGGCCCGCTTGGGCACTCTGGTATCCCACCCGGTTTGCCGGCGGACTGCCGAGCATTGCATGGATCCCGCTAGTCCTTGGCTGGAGCGTCATTGGACTGCTGATGCTGACGGCTTGGCGGGCTGTTCGGAGCCGGCGGCGGGACATGGCTTCCCCGCCGGGTGAAGACGCGATACCAGGAGCGGCGGACTCACACGCAGTAGGCTTGCGGCCGCAAATTGGGGACTGGCCGCTGGGCTGGCTTCTCTGGCCAGCCCTTGTGGGCTACCTGTTCCTGCTTGTGGTGATCTGGCCGCTGCCCAACGCACGTTATCTCGTGCCCGTGGCCCCCCTCCTCGTGCTGGGCGTGCTCTGGGGTTGCGCCAGTCTCGGCAATCTCCTGCGACGCCCGCGAGTCGGAACATGGCTGAGGATGACCTTCATCGCCTCGCTGGCGCTCGGAAATGGCGTCATGTTCGCCGTCGATGCCGCAGTCCAGCGCAGCGGGGACCGGGTGTTCGGCGGAAGCGCGGAGCGTTATTACGCCCGGTATGAGGCCGGCCTTCACGTTTCCCTTCTTCAATCGATACTGTACCTGCGCGACGACAACGCCCGCGACGCCGAAGTGGCGGTCAGCGAGAGGTACTTCAACCTCAACCGGATGCGCTTCAGCCGTGGAGGACCGCGGAACGTCGTGATGCTGCTGGACCGTCAGGTCGTGGAGACCCCTCACGTTTACAGCTTCGTGCCGCAAGAGCTTCCGGGCAAGCTCTTCCGTGACGGCCGCGTCCTCCCGGGCGGATTCGCGGAATGGGCCCAGCGCAACGGGGTGCACTACTACCTGTATCAGCAACCTTCCGAGCCATGGCGGCTGTGGCATTTCCGATTGCCTGCCGATCTCCAGGAGCGCCTCTCCGGCGCAGACTTGGAGGAGCCGAGTTTCGGCTGGTTGCTCTTCACCGCCGCCGACGGCTTCCGCGAGCCCGTATCGCTGCCGCAGAGCTTCGAGGCGCCCGAACGTATTCCCGGCTTGTAGCATGGAGCGATGACCTCGCCCGCCGCCCACTCTGACGCGATCCACCGCCTGGCGGTGCCGGTCCTTGCGGGGGTGGGCAATGCCCTGATGGCGCAGCCGATGGTCCGGCAGCTCAGCCGGTCGTTTCCAGGGGCTGAGATGGTGGTTTTTGCCCGCTCAGGCGCGATCGCCGCTGTCTTTGAGCGGCTGCCGGAGGTCGCCAGGGTCGAGCAATTCGATACCCGGTCTTCCGAGTTTCTGCGACTAGTCCGGCGTATGCGGGCCTGGGCGGCCGACATATGTGTCATCCCATATCCAAGTAATCGCTGGCAGTACTCGGTGCTTGCCGCGACCTGCGGGGCGCGGCGGGTGCTGATCAACAGGTACGAAGTTGGCTACTGGCGGGCCATGCACTTCCTGCCCGCCGAACGTGTGCCTGTCACGACGGGGCGGCACGACCTGGAACAGGCCCTGCTGCTGCTTGAGCCGCTGGGAGTCGAACCAGACCTCGGCATGGCCCCCGTGTTTCCCCTGTCAAACGATGAACTCGGGGCCCCGAGGGCGGCGCTGCCCGAGGGAGCCGTGGCGGTGCATGCCGGCAGTGGAAAGACGGTCTTCGGCGAGGCCAAGAGATGGGCGCCTGAAAGCTACTCCCGCCTGATTGACTGCTTGCTTGAAGAATCGGGCCTCCCGCCTGTCCTGATCGAAGGACCGGACGAGGAAGGAGTGTCGCTGGAGATTCGTCCGCGACGCGATGTGCCAATCATCCGGCTCACCGGGAATTTGGCCCAAGCCGCAGCAACCCTTGCGGCCTGCAGGCTTTACGTAGGCAATGACAGTGGCCTGGCGCACCTTGCCGCCGCAGTGGGAACGCCCCCAGTGACCTTGTTCGGTCCGGCACGACCGGATGAGCTCTGTCCCTGGGGATACCGGCACCTCGTGGTACAGACGCCGGCAGCATGTGCGCCGTGCTTTCGCTATCCGACTCAGGCGGTGACGCCCCATGTGCCCTGCCGCCCCCCCTACTGCATCAACCAGATTGAACTGGAAAGCGTTCTTGCGAAGGTGCGACTGGCACTGGATCAATCCTCGAAAATGGTCGCCAGCTCCGCCCCCTCCGGCGGAATGGCCGCCGCCGGCGCGGCGCGGCCGTAGGCCCGGCAGCGAGCCAGGTATAGCAGTTCCTCGTGGATCAGGCGGTGGCGGCTGACCATGTCCGCCAGCAATGCCAGCATGCCCACGACAAGGCCCAGGGTGACGCTGACTCCGCCAAGAGTCATAAACTGTGTAAAGGGCCGGGTGGTTCCCGCTGAGATGTACCAGGCAAGCACGAAACCGAGCATCAAAACGCCCGGCGCTCCCAGGAGCAGGGATAGCAGCCCAAAGAATTTCAGCGGCCGGCCGTCGCGGATCGCGCGGATGAGGATGTGCAACAGATGGCTGGCGAAGTAAAAGACGTTGCCGGCCACGCGGCTCTCACCATGCTGGCGCTCGCCCAGAACGCGGAACGGCAGCTCTTGAATGCGCAGGCCCCGCGAGACGAGGTAAACAATGCATTCCTCGGTGTACGTCCAGCGGCCGAACTGCGCCAGGCGATAGGCTGCCTCTCGGTTGTAGGCGCGAAAGCCACAGGAGACGTCCGTCAGGCTTGTCCCGCAGACCAGGTTGGTCATCCACGTGACGGCCCGGTTGCCCCATCGCTTCACCGGCGGCATGTAGCCCACCGGCCCTCGGCCAGCGAAACGCGTGCAGGTGACGAAGTCGCACTCCCCACGGATTAACGGCTGCACGATTCTCCCAACGTCGCGGGAGTCGAACTGCCCATCCCCATCCAGGTTCACGATGATGTCCGCTCCGCTGCGGATCGCCCGCTCCATCCCCAGGCGCCAGACCGGGCCCAGACCCGGACGGCCATGGATCGGCACAACGACCGCCCCGGCCGCCTCGGCTTCGGCGGCGGTGCCGTCGGTGGAGCTGTCATCTACGACGATGATGTCGACATGATCGATTCCCTGGATGTCACGGGGCACTTCGCGGACGACCCGGCCTATCGTCGGGGCTTCATCCTGGGCCGGAATCGTGACGACAAGACGCACAAGCCAAGTTTAGCGGTGCCGAAGGCGACCGCGGCACGGGAATGCCCGGTGCCCTGGGACTATTTTGCTTGAGGGGCCTCAAGCCGCTAGAGGCTGGATGCTCAGGTACAGCCCGAGCATGCCGCGGGCAGAGTCGTCCATGCCCAGAAGCCGCCCGCCGAGGTCGATGGTGCCATCCTCCCGCTCCAGACGTCGCAGGATGGCGAAGTGGCCCACCCACTCACAGGAAGGCTGGAGGGCTTGCCCGTTGTAGCTGACAAAGGGGGTGATGCCGGCATGGCTGGGCAGCCGCAGGCGGATCTGGAGGGTCTGCCCGGGGGTCACCGTCGGGTCGCCGGTGCGGATCCGGACACCGCCGGCGGACAGATCCATGATCTCCCCCATGGGGCAGGACGTCTTGCTGGCTGGATCCCACCGCTCGACGACGACATGTGGCCCGATCAGCTCATGCCGGCGGAACCGGCGGCGCTCGGGTACGGCGGGGGTGATACGCATGTGAGAGGTCTGGGAAGCGGTCATCGCTGGATACTCCGTATCGCTGGAAAAGCTCGTCAGGGCACGAGTCTGCCCTACCCGAGATCGACCGGACAGGGCTGCGGCTGGAGCCTTCGCCTCCGCGAAGGACAACTCGATTGTCACAGCCGGGGTATGGTGTGAATTATCGGGCAAAGAAGGGCCGGAGGCTTAGCAAATTGAGCCAGTGGGCGAAAAAAAGTGGTTACGGGAGGGTGGGGGAATACCAGACGTTGGGATCGTGCCGGGCGTGTTGACAGCCGGGCTGGGGTCGTTAGGATTCAGGTCGCGAGCAGCTTCGGTCGCGTTGACCGGCGTCGCTCGTGCCCGCCTCTTGGCCCCGGCATGGCGGCCAGCGGCCGAGCAGGCCAACCCAGGTCACCCACCCGCGGGTCGTTTGAAAAGCCGGCGTCGGGCCAGGAAGGCCCAAGCGTCGCCGGTCCTGCCTCAACCCCCTTTTCCTGCCCGGCTACCCGCGAGGCCGAACGCAGGACATGGTCCAGGAATCAAGGAGCTTCCCTTGAGTGCGCTGACGAAAGTGTTTGTCGTGCTGCTGGTGATTCTGTCGCTGCTGCTTGCAGCTGCCTCGATCACCTTCCTTCACACCGTTCCCGAATACGAGGGACGGATCGCCACGCTGACCGCCGGCCAGCGCGCGGCTGAGGGCCAGACGGAGCGCATCCGCGCCGCCGAAAGCGCCACGCGAGCCGCCGCT
>JBGTBZ010000520.1:0-5228 GCA_041749155.1 Phycisphaerae bacterium | reverse complement strand
GGCGTCGTCCTGGGCTGCCTGCTGCTGGGCGTTGTGAACGTGGCCCTGCCGATGCAGGGCGTGCCCGCCTACTGGCAGACGGCTTTCTACGGCCTGGCCATCCTCGCCGCGGCGGGGGCCGACAGCTTCATCCATCGCCGTGCCGAGCGGGCGGAGGTGACGGCATGACCGCGCTGCGCCGCATGCAGGGCCTGCTGGCCTACCCGGAGCTGATCACGACGCTCCTGCTGCTGATCGCGCTTGCGGTGGCGCTGGCTTCGCCGCAGATGACAGCACGCTACCTGCTGACCTCGACCTCCCTGGAGATGGAGATCGGCATCATCGCCCTGGCGATGACCTTCGTGATCATCAGCGGGAACATCGACCTTTCCGTCGCCTCCAACCTCGCGCTCACGGCGGTGCTGTGCGCCAGGCTGAATGCCGAGGCCCAGGTCCCGATGGCGGTGGTGGCGCTGCTGGGGCCGGTCATCGGCGCGGCGCTGGGTCTCGTGAACGGCTTGATGGTGGCGCTGCTGCGCCTGCCTTCTCTGACGGTCACTCTGGGCACCCTGGCTCTCTATCGCGGCCTGGCCCACGCGATCGTCGGCGACCATGCCATCGGCGGCTTCCCGGAATGGTTCACGGGTATTGATTACCGCTATGCCGGGCCGTTTCCGATGCCGCTGATCGTTTTCGCGGTGCTAGCGACGAGCGCGGGGCTGGTGCTGCATCGCAGCGTCTTTGGCCGGGTCGTCTACTCGATCGGCACGAATGAGCCCGCGGCGCGATTCAGCGGGATGCGCGTGGACCGGGCCAAGCTGCTGGTCTTCGTGCTGTCGGGCGGCGCCGCGGGACTCG
Source organism: Phycisphaerae bacterium (assembly GCA_041749155.1). GTDB lineage: Bacteria > Planctomycetota > Phycisphaerae > Tepidisphaerales > Tepidisphaeraceae > JAEZED01. The sequence goes on along the minus strand of JBGTBZ010000520.1, from coordinate 4,391 downwards.
GGGCGGTCATGATGCTCTCGCGCCTGGGCTCCGCCGACTATAACCTCGCCATGGGAGAGGAGTTAGCGGTGATCACCGTCGTCGTCCTGGGCGGAACGAGCATCTTCGGCGGACGCGGGTCGATTCTCGGAACGGTCCTGGCACTCTTCCTGCTGATGATCATCCGCCGCTGGATGGGGCTGAACGACGTCACCGCCCCCCAGCAGCTCGCCGCCATCGGCGCGCTGTTGATTGCGGCGGTGCTTCTGGCGAGATTGGGGGAGCGACTGGCCGCCATCCGACCCAAAGGAGCCGATCTTGCGTAAACCCATTGTCCTGCTGATGTTGCTGCTCGCCACGCTGCTCGCGGGCCTTTCCTGCAAGGAAGAAACCGCCGTCACCGGCGAGCGGCGCGAGGGGGCGATTCGCATGGTCTACATCCCCAAGAACACGGGGAATCCGTATTTCGACCCGCTCATCCAAGGCTTCCGCGACGCCGCGGAGGAGTTGGGGGCCGAGTTCCGCACCGTCGCCCCCGCGACGGCGGACGCCACCAGCCAGCTTTCGTTCATCAAGGATCAGCTTCAGCTTGGCGTGGATGTGCTGGCGATCTCGCCGAACTCGCCGGAGGCGCTGAACCCCGCCCTGCGCGACGCGATGAACCGCGGGGTGATCGTGATCACCGTCGATTCCGACCTGACCGGCCACGAAGCCAACCGCACCGCCGCCGTCGCCACGGTGGACCCGGTCACGGTCGGGCAGAGCCAGATCGAGCTGCTGGGCTCGCTGATCGGCTACGAGGGGAAGTTCGCGATCCTCAGCGCCACGACCAACGCTCCGAACCAGAACACCTGGATCGGCCACATGCGCGAAACCCTCGCCAGCGACCCGAAGTACGCGAAAATGGAGCTTGTCGAGGTCGTCTACGGCAACGATGAGCCGCAGAAAAGCCTGACCGAGGCCGAGGCCCTGCTGACCAAGTACCCCGACCTGCGAGGCATCATCGCCCCCACGACCGTCGGCATCGCCGCCGCCGCGCAGGCGGTGGAGTCGGCGGGGAAGGCCCAGCAGGTGAAAGTGACAGGCCTGGGCACGCCCAACCAGATGCGGCGATTCATCAAGGATGGCACGGTCGAGGCCTTCGCCCTCTGGAGCCCCTACGACGAAGGGTACCTTGCGGCGCACGTCGGCTACCTGATCGCCAAAGGGGAGCTGAACGCCGAGCCGGGCAGCCAGTTCACCGCCGGCAAGCTGGGGCAGCGCGAGTTCATCGAGAAGAACATCGTGATCACCGGCCCGCCGGTGACGTTCACGCGGGAGAACATCGACGAGTTTGATTTCTGAGCGGAGGACAGGCTACGAATGGTCACGAGTGTGAAATGTGCCAAAGCCGGATCTTACGCCATTCGTGCGGCATTCGTGTCAGTCGTGGCTTAAACATCCGCCGCGAACTCATAGCTCCCCGATCCCACTTCGAATCCCGCGGCACCCTCGGGCGCATCGATCCGCCGCACCCCCTCCGCCTCCGCCGCCGGCTTGCCGCTCTCGGTAACGGAATCGGCGTTGCTAGTCGGCACGTACACCTTCGCCGTCGTGTTCGGGGGGATCGTGACGCTCAGCGTGATCCGGCCATCCTCGATCTTCCAGTTGGAGATGATTCGCCCGTTGATCGAGTCGTAACGCGTGTTCACAAAGCTCAGCCCCGGTCCCGGGCGCGGGCGGATGATGATCCGGCGAAAGCCCGGGCCGTCGCTGGTGATCCCCGCCACCGTGTCGTAGATCCACTCCCCCACGCTGCCGAAGGCGTAGTGATTGAACGAGTTCATACCCGGGTCCTGAAAGCCCTTCTCCGGCGTCCAGCCGTCCCAACGCTCCCACATCGTCGTCGCCCCCAGCTTCACCTGAAACAGCCACGACGGGTACGTCTCGTTCAGAAGTAGCTGATACGCGGCGTCAAGCTCGCCCGCCTCGGTCAGCGCCGGCAGCAGCCGCGGTGTGCCGATGAAGCCGGTCGCCAGGTGCCAGTCCTTGCTGGCAAGCTCCTCGATGAACCGCTCCGCCGCCGCCTCTCGACGCTCCTCCGGCAAAAGATCCATCGTGAACGCCAGCGCATACCCCGTCTGGCTGCTCTCCAGGATCCGGCCATCCTCGCCCACAAACTCCTCGATGAACCGCGCCCGGATCCGCGACGCCAGCTCGCGGAAGCTTCGGGCGTCATCCTCGCGCCCGGTCGCCTCCGCCATCTCCGCCATCAGGCCGGTGACATAAGCGAAGTACGCGGTGCCGATCACCTCGCTCTTTGCCCCGCCGCCGAGGTTCACCCAGTCGCCATACGCCCCCTGGGTGCGGATGTGGTCCTTACTCGTGTTTTCCAGGTAATCGATGTACCGCGACATCGCCACCCAGTGCTCGTCGATCACCCGCGTGTCGCCGTAAAACTGCCAGATGGCGTGCGGGCAGATGATGGCGGCGTCCGCCCAGCCGGTGGCGCCGGCGCCGGACATGTTGATCACGTCCGGGGCGACACTGGCGAACGCCCCTTCCTCGTTCTGCGAGTCCTGGTTTAAGTCCACCAGCCACTTATTGAAGAACGAAGCGACATCAAAGTTGTACGCCGCCGTGCGCATGAAAAACTGCGCATCGCCAGTCCACCCCAGGCGCTCGTCGCGCTGGGGGCAGTCGGTCGGAACTTCCAGGTAGTTGCCCTTCTGGCCCCACTTAATGTTGTGCAAGAGCTGGTTAACCAGCGGGCTCGACGTCTCCATCAGACCGCTGGGCGGGATGTCCGAGTGCACGACGATCCCCGTCACCGCGTCCGCCGCCGGCGGGGCGTCGAGGCCCGTCACCTCGACATACTGAAAGCCGTGGAAGGTGAAGATCGGCTCGAACTCAAACGCCCCGTCGGCGGCGGGGGTGTAGTAGTTCGTCGCCCGCGCCCCGCGCAGGGCCACCGTGTAGGGCGTGCCGTCGGGATTGAGCATCTCCGCATGGCGGATCGTGACCTGCTGCCCCTTCTTCCCCACGCCCTTCAGCCGCACCCAGCCGACCATGTTCTGCTTCAGGTCGAAGACGTACACGCCCGGCTTCGGCTCGCTGACCTCCACGGCGCTGATCTCTTCCTGCCTCTTCACGGGCACGCCGCGGTACGCCTGCACGAGCCCCTCATACGCCGGCCCCACCTCCACGGGCGACCAGGCCGAGTCATCAAACTCCCGCCGCATCCAGGGCATCTCAAGGGCGGCGTCATACGCGCAGCCCATCAGCATGTCCGCCTCGCGCACCGGCCCGTACGCCGCCTTCCACGAGCCGTCCGTCCCTACCACCTGCTTCGAACCATCCTCGTACTCGATCTCCAGCTGCGCCATGAGCCGCGGCTCGTCGCCGTACAGGTGTCGCTTCAGGCCGAAGCCCACGTAGCCGGCGTACCAGCCGTCGCCCAGCATCCCCGCCAGCACGTTATCCCCCTCGCGGAGCAGTTCGGTCACGTCGTAAGTATTGTAGTAGACACGCTTTCTATAATCCGTCCACCCCGGAGCGAAGACCACGTCTCCCACCTGCCGCCCGTTCAGGTACAGCTCATAAACGCCCAGCGCCGTCGCATAAATCGTCGCCCGTTTCACCGGCTTGTCCGCGGTGAATGTCTTGCGCAAAAGCGGCGGAGGAGGCAGAGCTAGCTGCGTCTCGCTCACGCTGCCCCAGGGCGCCTCGCCCATCGTCGCGACCTTCGCCGGCGCGGCCCAGCCAGAGTCGTTGAAGTCCGGCTCGACCCACCCCTCCTGCTCCGCCGCCGAAACCTTCCACGCGTCGTCGATCTCCAGCACCATCGGCTCGCCGCCGGCGAACTCGATCTGCAGCCGGCCCACGACGCCGCCGGGCGACCGCGGGTCGTTGTCCACCGCGATCGCCAGGACATTTCGCCCCGGCTCGAGGTTGCCCACTTCCATCCGGTGCAGCCGCCGCCAGTTCCCGGCACGGCCCAGCTTCTCGCCGTTCACGTACACGTCCGCGTGATCGTCCGCCGTCAGCAGGAAGGTCGCCGACGTGATCTGGCGATCCGCCGGAATGTCGATCGCCTTGCGGAAGAAGCGCCACTCCCGCTCCGCACCTGGCTGCCCCTCCGCCGCCTGCCACATCCAGCCGGCCCCGTCCATGCCGATCCGCGGCTTCGCGTCGGCATCGTCGGCGGGGGCGTCGTAGCCGATCCAGTCGGCGGACCAGTCGGCGCGCTCCAGCAGGCCCATAGTCCACCGCGCGGGATTGCTCCAGGGGGAAGGCTCGCCGCGCTCGTTCCACGTCCGCACTTTCCACCAGCACTGCTGGCGCGAGTCCAGTGCCTTCCCCGCGTACTCGATCTGGTTCGTCGCGTCGCCCTCCACCCGCCCGCTGTCCCACAGGTCGCCGCGATCCTCCGC
>JBGTBZ010000519.1:0-1507 GCA_041749155.1 Phycisphaerae bacterium | reverse complement strand
AGCGGCCGCTGCTGCGGCTGGACGTCGGGGCGCTCTACGACCGGTACATCGGCGAGAGCGAGCGCCGCCTGCGCGACGCCCTGCGCCAGGCGGAGATGATGGCCCCCTGCGTCCTCTGGATCGACGAGATCGAAAAGGCCTTCGCCAGTGCCGCCAGCCAGAGCACCGACGGCGGACTCTCGCGCCGGATGTTCGGCAGCCTGCTGACCTGGATGCAGGAGCATCGACACCCGGTCTTCCTGATCGCGACCGCCAACGACATCGAGGCCCTCCCGCCGGAGCTTCTGCGCAAGGGACGCTTCGATGAGATCTTCTTCGTGGACCTTCCCGACGCAGAAGCGCGTCGGAAGATCTTCGAGATTCACCTGCGTCGGCGCAAGCGCGAGCCGATGAAGTTCGAGCTGGGCCGGCTCGTGGAGGTGTCGGAGGGCTACAGCGGGGCGGAGATCGAGCAGGGGATCCTCAGCGCCATGCACAGCGCGTTTGCCTTGGGCCGGGAAGTGGAGACGCGGCACGTCGAAGATGCGTTGACGCAGAGCCCGCCCCTTTCGGTGACCCGGGCGGAGCATGTGCACGCCCTGAGGGAATGGGCCCGGGAGCGGTGCGTGCCTGCGGATTGAAACCGCACACCCACGCACAGAGTGCGCGTGGGGAGGAGAGGTCGAGGTTCGTTGATCGGTCGCGTGCACGGACCTAGCGTCGTGACGCGCGGCACAGCCGCATCCGGAGGAGTGGCAGAGTGGTTGAATGCACCGGTCTTGAAAACCGGCAGGCCCGCAAGGGTCTCATGGGTTCGAATCCCATCTCCTCCGCTTTTTTGCCAGGAATGGCACCAATATGCACGACGGGGGCCGCCCAGGGGTGGCCGTGCACTCAAGCAGGCAAGTTGACGATAGGCATCAGCCTTGGCACTGCTGATTAGTCGCGCCCACCCGTCGCCGATGGTGTGCTCTCAACCGTCTTCACCGCCCGCAGCGCTAGGAACATCGGGATCTCCTTGCGCGCGGCGTTCTCCGCGGCGGCGCGGGGGCCGGGGTCGCTGGTCTTGTGGCTGGGCCACTCCTCGAGGGCGTCGATGAGCAGGCTGGCCTGGCGCAGGGACTTGATGTACGCCTCGATCGGCTTGTGGAAGGTCCAGGTGTAAGTGCCCGGGTCGCTGCCGGGGTGGGCCACTATTGGGGTCTTGCGCGGGATTAGATAGCGGTCCACGCGGCGGTACTGGACCTTCGCCTCCGGGTCCCACCCCCAGCTTGTCTCCTTCGGCCCGCGGAAGGCGGGGTGCATCATGACCAGGGCGAACCGGCCCCACGGCCGTAGCGCACGGGCCGCTCCCTCGAAGACCGGCCGGATCGGATGGATGTTCTGTATCGCCAGCACGCATGCCGCGGCCTCAAAGGCCTGCTCCGGCAGAGAGGCCAGGTCGCGGGCGTCGCCGACGCGGTAGTCGATCTCGGCCGGCCCGCGGGCCCGGGCGGCGTCGATCAGGGCGGAGGAGGCATCGATTCCG
>JBGTBZ010000518.1:0-2175 GCA_041749155.1 Phycisphaerae bacterium | reverse complement strand
GCGGCGGAGCGGGCGGTGCTGAGCCTGGTGGGAGCGATGATGCAGCAGGGGCTGTCGGGGGATGCCGAGCTTCAGGGCATGGTGGATGCGATCTACACGCCCAACCAGATTTGGCCGGTCGGTGAGCTGCCGTTCTTCGTTTACGCCGCGGTGAAGCCGGGGGTGGAGCTGGAGAAGGTGGAGGCGGCGCTGGCGGAACGGGTCAAGGCGCTGGTGGAGAGGGGCGGGGGCATGCCGCCGGCGACGTTTGGGCTTTACGCGCGGCAGCTTTCGGCGGCGCGGCAGATGCTGACCGAAGCACGGGTGCACCAGACGGCGGGAATGCTGGCCAGGGACGGGCGCACCGAGGAACAAGCGTTGTCGATGGTGCTGGGCCAAGGGGCGATCAATCTTGGCGTGGCGGACCGGTTCCTAGGCGAAGACGCGGCCCAGATGCTGGCGAGCCTTGAGGGGCTGCCGGCGGAGCGCCTGGGGGAGATCCTGCGGGAGAATCTTGGCCCGGAGCGGATGATCGTGACGTATCTGGTCCCCGAGGCGGCGGGGGAGTAACCATGGCTCCGCCTCTGTGAATCACTCTGCCGTTGATTGAGTCGCTCGCGTGCAGCGGTGTTCCCACCGGAGCTGCGTGTTCACATGTTTCCCACCATCGCCTTCGCGAACTCACTGCACCGAACCTCATTGGCTCCATCCATGAGGCGTGCGAAGTCGTAGGTCACCGTCTTGCTCGCGATCGTCTTCTCCAGCGATTTGACGATCAGGTCCGCCGCTTCCTGCCACTTCATGTACTCGAGCATCATGACGCCGGAGAGGATCACGCTGCCCGGGTTGACCTTGTTCTGGTTGGCGTACTTCGGGGCGGTGCCGTGCGTCGCCTCGAAGACGGCGTGCCCGGTGATGTAGTTGATGTTCCCGCCGGGGGCGATGCCGATACCGCCGACCTGCGCCGCCAGGGCGTCGGAGAGATAATCGCCGTTGAGGTTGGGCGTGGCGATGACGTCGAAGTCATCGGGGCGCGTCAGCACCTGCTGGAGGGCGATGTCGGCGATCGCATCCTTGATGACGATGCCGGCGCCGGGCTTGCCGTCGGGGATCTTGTGCCACGGCCCGCCATCGAGCTCCACCGCGCCGAAGAAGTCTTTCGCGACCTTGTAACCCCAGTCGCGGAAGGCGCCCTCGGTGAACTTCATGATGTTCCCCTTGTGCACCAGCGTCACGCTCTTGCGCTTGTGCATGATCGCGTACTGAATGGCGGAGTGGACGAGGCGCTCGGTGCCGAGATAGCTGATGGGCTTAATGCCGACGCCGACCTCGATGCCGACGTCGCGCCTGGGCGCGCCGATTGCTTCAAGCTGCTTCTGCCATTGCTGGGCCTTCTCGCGCGTGCCGAAGCGCACCTTGGCGAACTCCTTGGGAAACTCCTTCGCCAGGAAATCCAGCACCTTCTGCGCCTCAGGGCTTCCGCCGGGATACTCGATGCCGGCGTAGATGTCCTCCGTGTTCTCGCGGAAGATGACCATGTCCACCCTTTCCGGCCGCTTCACCGGCGAGGGCACGCCCGCGAAGTGCCGTACCGGGCGCAGGCAGACGTACAGGTCCAGCATCTGCCGCAGGGCGACATTCAGCGAGCGGATGCCCCCGCCGACGGGCGTGGTCAGCGGGCCCTTGATGCCCACGAGATAGTCGCGGAACGCCTCGACCGTCTCATCCGGCAGCCAGGTATCGAGCTTGTCGAACGACTTCTGCCCGGCCAGCACCTCCATCCAGGCGATGCGCCGCTTGGGGCCGTAGGCCTTCTCGACGGCGGCGTCGAAGACGAGCTGGCTGGCGCGCCAGATGTCCGGGCCGGTGCCATCGCCCTCGATGAAGGGGATGACCGGGCTGTCGGGGACGCTCAGGCGGCCGTTGGAAATCCTGATCTTCTCGCCGGCGGGGGCTTTGGCGGGCATGGTGCATCCTCGCAATTGGGTGTGAAATCGGGCCGAACGTTAAAAGCACGCTCAAGTCGAGTCAAACCAGTGCTTGGACGCGTCCGCGGATAAACTCTAAGCCGTGAGTGCAACGCCGCCCGAGCAGTCCCCACCCCTTGGCCTTATTGCCGGAGAGGGCGTTTTTCCTCTGCTGGTGGCCCGCGGCGCCCGGGCGGCGGGGCGGCGGGTGGTCTGCTGCGGGTTCGAG
>JBGTBZ010000517.1:0-4035 GCA_041749155.1 Phycisphaerae bacterium | reverse complement strand
GACAAGCCCGCCCGCAAGCCAACCGCGCCCCCCGCCACCGGTAACAGCCGGCCCGTCATGGACTTGCGCGCCGTGACGGTGCAGGTGATGGCGGACGAGTCGGTCCTGCGCGAAGGGGGCGGAAAGGCGGGCCAGGCCCGCCAGAAGAAGCTGGGGCGAATGACCGCCCGGGAGCGGATCTCCGCGCTGACGGACGAGGGCTCCGCCTGGCTGGAAACCGGCCTCTGGGCTGGCTGGAGGATGTATCCCGATGCCGGCGGCGACGGCACGGTGCCCGCGGCGGGCGTGGTATGCGGCGTGGGATTCATCCACGGCCGGGCAGCGATGATCATCGTCAACGACGCGACGGTGAAGGCTGGGGCGTTCTTCCCGGCCACCGCCAAGAAGATCCTGCGGGCGCAGAAGATCGCGATGACCTGCAACCTCCCGCTCGTCTACCTCGTGGATTCGGCGGGGGTGTACCTGCCGATGCAGGATGAGGTGTTTCCGGACGAGGACGACTTCGGGCGGATCTTCCGGAATAACGCGGTGATCAGCGCGATGGGCATCCCGCAGTACTCCGCGGTGATGGGCAACTGCGTCGCGGGCGGGGCTTATCTGCCGGTGCTTTCCGACAAGCTGCTGATGACCGCGGGGAGCGAGTTGTACCTGGCCGGGCCGGCGCTGGTGAAGGCGGCGATCGGCCAGCAGGCGGACGCCGCCGAGCTTGGCGGGGCGGAGATGCACGCGAAGATCAGTGGGACCGTCGACTTCTTCGAGCCGGACGACGAGCACTGCATTACGACGCTGCGCGAGCTGGTCGATCTTCTCCCGCCCGCCGAGGCCGGCGAGCCGCGTGGGGGCAAGACCGGGCGCACGGATGCCACCGAGCGCGATCCGCAGACGCTGTATGAGCTGGTGAGCGCCGATGGCCGCAAGGAATATGACGTGCGCGACCTGCTGCGCGCGGTCGTCGATGCCGGCTCGATCAACGAATACAAGGCGGAGTACGGCCAGACGCTGGTGTGCGCTTATGCCCGCATTGCCGGCCACGCGGTGGGCATCGTCGCCAGCCAGCGCCTGCGAACCAAGAGCGCGAAAGGGGAGCTTCAGATCGGCGGAGTGATCTACCACGATTCGGCGGACAAGGCGGGCCGATTTGTGATGGATTGCGACCAGACGCGCCTGCCGCTCGTCTTCATCCAGGATGTGACCGGTTTCATGGTGGGGCGCGACAGCGAGCAGGCGGGGATCATCCGCGCTGGCGCGAAGCTGGTGAACGCGGTCAGCAACGTGCGCGTGCCCAAGATCACCATGATCGTCGGCGGAAGCTTCGGGGCGGGGAACTACGCCCTGTGCGGCAAGGCGTTCGATCCCACGCTGATCTTCGCCTGGCCCAGCGCCAAGTACGCCGTGATGGGCGCCGCCCAGGCCGCGAACACCCTGCTACAGCTCGAGAAGCGCCAGGCGGAGCGGCTCGGCAAGGAGATGAACGACGGTTCAATCGCGGAGCTGCGCGAGCGGATCACCGCCAGCTACGAAAGCCAGACCGACATCCGCTACGGCGCGGCGCGAGGCTGGGTGGACGCCATCATCCCGCCGCACGAGACGCGCAATGTACTGAGCCTTGCGCTGGACCTGGCGACGCGCCCGAAGCCCCAGGGTGGCTTCCGTGGTGGTGTGTTCCAGGTTTAGACGCCGAACCCGAGGCAGATTTGGGGCAGATCGGTGAAATCTGTGGCTAATCCGCTTCCCAAGCAGCTTCGCATCACCGACGTCGGTCCGCGCGACGGCCTTCAGAACGAAAAGGCCCCCGTACCGACCGACGCCAAGGTCGCCTACGTCAACGCCCTCTCCGCCGCCGGAGTGGCGGAGGTGGAAGTGTCCAGCTTCGTCTCGCCGAAGTGGGTCCCGCAGCTTGGGGACGCGGCGGAGGTCTTTGCGCGCATCGAGCGGCGGCCGGGGGTGGTTTACTCCGCCCTCGTTCCCAATGAGAAGGGGCTCGAGGCGGCCTTGGCGGCGAAGGCCGACAAGGTTGCCGTCTTCACCGCCGCCAGCGAGACGTTCAGCCGCAAGAACACCAACGCGAGCATCGCCGAGACCATCGAGCGCTTCCGCCCCGTCGTGGCGTCGGCAAAGCAGCACGGTCTGCCGGTGCGCGGGTACATCAGCACAGTCGTGCAGTGCCCATACGAGGGGCTGATCGCGCCCGAGCAGGTCCGCCGCGTCGCGGAGAGGCTGCTGGAGATCGGCGTGGACGAGATCGACCTCGGCGAGACGCTCGGCGTCGCCGCCCCGCCGGAGATCGAGCGGCTGTACGTGAGCCTGGCGGGCCTGCTCGAGCCGAACCAAACAACCCTCCACCTCCACGACACCTTCGGCCGCGGCTTGGCGTGTGCGTACCGCGCCATGCAGCTTGGCGTGGGGAGCTTCGACGCTTCCTGCGGGGGCCTGGGGGGCTGTCCCTACGCGCCGGGCGCCGCGGGCAATCTGGCCACGGAGGACCTGGTTTCACTCGCGGAGCGCATGGGGATTGCGACGGGCGTTGACCTTCAGAAGCTCCTCGACGCCGCCATGCTCGTCGGCCAGGCCATCGGCCGAGATCCGGCGGCCCGGGTGTCGCGAGTCTGTGCTTCCCACGGCAGGACCCGCTCCTAGACTCTGGATGCTCCATTCGCTTCCGGTGCGCGCCATGAGCGAAGAACTCATCAAAACCGAGTCCGTCAACGACGCGACGCTCGTCGTGTCGATGAACCGGCCTGATAAGCGCAACGCCCTCAACATCCCCCTCGTGGAGGGCCTGCGCACCACGCTCCACGACGCCTCCAGGGACCTGAAGCGCCGCGTGGTCGTCCTCCGCGGGGAGGGGACCGTCTTCTGCTCGGGGCTGGATCTGAAGGAGATGGCGGACCCCACCGCCGCCCACCGCTCGGCGGAGGCGCTGGCGTGGCTGTACGAGGAGATCTGCAAGACGCCGCTCATCGTCGTGGTTGAGGCGCATGGCGTGGCGCTGGGCGGCGGCGCGGGGTTTATCGCGGCGGCGGACCTGGTGGTGGCGTCGGATGACCTGCGGGTGGGCTTCCCGGAGGTGCGGCGGGGCCTGGTGGCGGCATTGGTGACCAGCCTGCTGCGCCGGCAGGTCGGGGATCGCGCTCTGCGCGAGATCATCCTGCTCGGCCAGACGCTGGATACCGATCGCTGCCTGTCACTGGGCATCGTCAACCGCGTGGTCCCCGCCGGGGAGCTTCACGAGGCGGCCCTGGCTCTCGCGACAGAGGTGGTCACGGGGGCGCCCGATGCCCTGGTGCGCACGAAACGCCTCCTGGACGAGCTCGCGCCGCGCCCGGTCGTCGATGACCTGAAGATCGCCCAGCGCCATCACATGATCTCCCGCCAGAGCCACGAGACGGTGGAGGGGCTGGCGGCATTTCACGAGAAGCGGGCGCCTGTCTGGGGCCGGCGTTCCGAGGAATGACGCGCTCAGTCCAGCCCGTCGGGCGCAGTGAAAACCACGGTCCTGAAGCCCTCGAGACGGGCAATGAGCCGCTGGAACTCCTCCGGCGGCAGGATGCAGCCCGCGGTCGCCAGCGGGTCTGTGTCCATCCCCCTGGGGCCCAGCACCACCGCCATCTGGCGGGTGGTAACGCCCATCCCCGTCCGCGGATCGACAACGTGGCTGTAGCGGAGGCCGTCGATGACCACGAAGCGGGCGGTGTCCCCGGAAATGCTGGCGGCGGTGTTGGCCAGGACCATGGGCGCGTGACCGGGGATGTCGATCTCCCATCCCTGGCTCTCGGGCGGCGGATCGCCCAGGACCATGTCGCCCCCCGCCTGCACGTAAGTCACTGTCAGTCCATGCTTTCGCAGCTCCGCGGTGGCCAGGTCGCATGCGTAGCCCTTAGCGATGCCACCGAAGTCGAGCCTCATGCCGGGCTCGGGGAGTTCCGCCGTGCCGGCTACGGGGTCGATGCGAACCCTTTCCATGCCGACGAGCCGGCGGGCGGCTGCCAGGTCCTGTGGCGCGGGCAGCTGTCCGCTGCGAGTGGCCTCGCGCCA
>JBGTBZ010000516.1:0-5818 GCA_041749155.1 Phycisphaerae bacterium | reverse complement strand
CGGGACAGGTAACGCCCCGTGTGGCTTTCTAAGTTCGCTGCCACCTCCTCGGGCGTGCCCACCGCCACGATCCGCCCGCCAGCGTCGCCCCCGTCGGGCCCCAGGTCGATGATCCAGTCGGCGGACTTGATCACGTCCAGGTTGTGCTCGATCACCAGCACCGTGTTCCCCAGGTCTACCAGCCGCTGCAGCACGTCCAGCAGCTTCCTGATGTCCTCGAAGTGCAGACCCGTCGTCGGCTCATCCAGCATGTAGAACGTGTGACCCGTCGCGGCGCGGCCAAGCTCGCTTGCGAGCTTCACGCGCTGCGCCTCCCCGCCCGATAGCTGCGTGGAAGGCTGGCCGAGCTTCACGTAATCCAGCCCGACGTCCGCCAGGGCCTTGGTAATCCGGTAGATCACCGGGATATTCTCGAAAAACCCCTTGGCCTCCTCCACCGTCATGTCCAGCACATCCGCGATCGTCTTGCCGCGGTAATGCACCTGCAGCGTCTCGGGGTTGTAGCGCTTGCCCTTGCATTCCTCGCACGTGACGTAGATGTCGGGCAGGAAGTGCATCTCGATGAGCTTCGTCCCCTGTCCCTGGCACGCCTCGCAGCGCCCGCCCTTGACGTTGAAGCTGAACCGCCCGGGCTTGTATCCCCGCAGCTTGGCCTCGCGCGTCTGCGTGAAAATGCGCCGGATCTCGTCGAAAACGCCCGTATAAGTCGCGGGGTTGCTTCGCGGCGTGCGGCCAATGGGGGACTGGTCGATCTCGATGATCTTGTCGATCTTCCCCATGCCCGTCAGCGTCTTGTGGAACCCAGGCTTGGTGCGGCTGCCATAGAGCTTCCGCTTCATGGCAGGGATCAGCGTCTGGTTCACCAGCGTGCTCTTGCCGCTGCCCGAAACGCCCGTCACGCAGACAAACCCGCCCACCGGGAAGGCCACATCCAGATCCTTGAGGTTGTTTTCCCTCGCTCCCTTGACGCAGACGGCGTTCTTATCCGGGTCAACGCGCCGCCGCTGCGGCGGGATGTCGATGCTTCGCTCGCCCACGAGATACTTCACCGTCAGCGACTGTGTCTGCTCCAGCGCCTGGGGCATGTCGCCCTGGGCCACGACCTCCCCGCCGTGGGCCCCGGCCCCCGGGCCGATGTCGATCAGGTGGTCGGCACAGCGGATGCAGTCCTCGTCGTGCTCCACCATCAGGACGGTGTTGCCGATGTCGCGCAGCTTCTGGAGCGTGCGAATCAGCCGGTCGTTGTCGCGCTGGTGCAGGCCGATCGTCGGCTCATCCAGCACGTAGCAGACCCCCACGAGCTTGCTGCCCACCTGCGTCGCCAGCCGGATCCGCTGCGCCTCCCCGCCGGAGAGGCTCCCGGTCTTGCGGGAAAGGTTCAGGTATCCCAGGCCCACGTCGTTGAGGAACCCCAGGCGCGAGGCGATCTCTCGCTTTACCGGCTCGGCGATCTTCTCCCCCTCCTCGCCCAGCCTCAGGCGCTCGAAGAACCCCAGGGCCTGCTCCACCGTCATGCACGTCACGTCGTTGATGCTGTACCCGGGAAGCCGCGCCTTCCCCCCAATGCCCACGGATTGCAATCCGTGGGTCTGGACATCACACGGATCGGCACTACTCCCATGCCCGTCGTGCGTATGCAGCCGCACCGCCAGCGCCGCCGGCTTCAGGCGCATGCCGCAGCACGTCGGGCACGGCTGCTCGCTCATGTACTGCGAGAGCTTATGCTGCACCCAGTCGCTGTCGGTGTTCTCGAAGCGCCGCTGCAGGTTCGGGATCACCCCCTCGAAGTACGTCCCCGTTCCCAGGTCCCCTTTCTTGTCCGTGCCGAACATCAGCACATCCCGCACCTTCTTCGAGAGCTTGCTGATCGGCACCGTGTACTTGCAGTCGAAGTCCCGGCAGAACGTCCGCAAAATCCTGCTGTAGAAGATGTTCATCCGCCGGCCGTTCTTGCGCCACGGCTCGATCGCCCCGTTCTCCAGCGACAGCGAGTCATCCGGCACGACCATGTCGGCATCGAACTCCAGCACCGTCCCAAGCCCGTGGCAGTCCGGACAGGCGCCGTGCGGCGAATTGAACGAAAAGAGCCGCGGCTCCAGCTCCGGCAGGCTCACCTCCGGGTGCACCGGGCAGGCGTAATTCTCGCTGTAGAGATGATCGACCCATTTGCCCGCCTCCTCCACGCTCACGATCACCAGCCCATTGCCCAGCCGCAGCGCCGCCTCCACGCTCTCGGCAATCCGACCCCGCGCATCGGGCTTGAGCACCACCCGATCAACAACTGCCTCGATGTCGTGCTTGAACGTCTTCTTCAATGCCCACGGATTGGAATCCGTGGGTGTGGCACCCCCTCCCCCACTCAGCTCCCTGATCTCCCCATCCACCCGCGCCCGGACGTAACCCTGCTTCACCAGCGCCGAGAAAACCTCCCGGTGCTCCCCCTTCTGCCCGCGCACCAATGGCGCCAGCAGCATCAGCTTGCTCTTCTCCGGCAGGCGCATCACCGCATCCACGATCTGCGTCGCCGTCTGCCCCGTGATCTCCCGCCCGCACACCCAGCAGTGGGGCATCCCCGCCCGCGCGAACAGCACCCGCAGGTAGTCGTACACCTCCGTCGTCGTCGCCACGGTTGATCGCGGATTGCTGCTGCTGCCGCGCTGCTCGATGGCGATCGTCGGCGGAAGCCCCTCGATGTCGTCGATCTCCGGCTTCTGGAGCTGGTCCAGGAACTGCCGGGCATACGCCGACAGCGACTCCATGTACTTCCGCTGCCCCTCGGCGTAGACCGTGTCGAAGGCCAGCGTGCTCTTGCCGCTGCCCGAAAGCCCCGTGATCACCACCAACTGGTCCCGGGGAATGTCCAGGTCGATGTTCTTGAGGTTGTGCTCGCGCGCCCCGCGGATGCGGATCGACTTATCGGACGACTTCAGCGACGATCGGACAGCCATGGAGTGCCAATCATAGCCCTCCACAGCGAACAATACCCTTACTCGGGCCCGCACGGGTCATGCCGGCTTGTGCCGCGCTGCCCCGCCATCTATAAGGCCCGATTCCGACAACCTTTACACGCTTGGAGTTCCCCGCCATGGCCACTCGACGCCAATTCCTCGCTGCCGCCGGCGCCGGTTGGGCCGCCTCGATTGCCAGCGTTAGCCGCGCCAATCGACAGGACGTCCAGCCCGCCGACCGCCCGCTCAACCTCCTGGTCCTCGGCGGAACCGGCTTCCTCGGCCCGCACCAGATCGAGTACGCCCTGGCCCGCGGCCACAACGTCACCATGTTCAACCGCGGACGAAACGCCGGCCTCTTCGGCGATCGCGTCGAGGAAATCGTCGGCGACCGCGATTCCAGCGTTGGCGAAGGCCTCAAGTCCCTCGAAGGCGACCGCCGATTCGACGTCGTCATCGACAACTCCGGCTACTCCCCCCGACACGTCCGCGACTCCGCCGAGCTGCTGAAGGACCGCTGCGGCCGCTACCTCTTCACCTCCACCGTCGCCGTCTACGACTACGAGGCGGTACCGGAGCGGGATGGCGTGCATTTCATCGACCGCGACGGCCCCATCCTGCCCACGCCCGACCCCGAGCGCGGCGGATACGGCCCCCTGAAGGCCGAGTGCGACCGCATCGTCCTCGACATCTATGGCGAGCGGGCAACAATCGTTCGCCCCTGCTACATCGTCGGCCCCGGCGACACCACCGACCGCTTCACCTACTGGGTGGACCGCCTGCATCGCGGCGGGGATGTCGTCTGCCCGGCCATGCACGAGCGCGTCGTCCAGTGGATCGACGCCCGCGACCTGTGTCCCTGGATCATCCGGCTGGCAGAGAACGGCACCGCGGGCGTATTCAACGGCGTGGGTCCCGCCTCCTACTACACCAACGAGGCCCTGATGCACGGCCTGATGGCCTTCGCCCCGGGCCGCACGAAGCTCCACTGGCCCGAGCCGGCCCTCCTGAACGAGCTGCGCTACCCCACCCCCATGTTCGACCGTGGGCGGATTGACCGCTACACCGACAACACGCACGCTCTGGCGGCGGGCCTGACCCTGCGGCCGCTGGCGGACACGGTCCGCGATCTGCAAGCCTGGTGGCTCTCCCAGCCCGAGGATCGCCGCGCCCGCCCGCGCGGATGGCCCACGCCCGGGCAGGAGGCCGCTGTGTTGGAGCGCATGCGCACGTGAGGCAGAGGCTGCGTCGCTACGTGAGAAACACGGACCCCCTTGCGACTACCCCATCCGGCCCAGCGAATTCCACTGCCGCTCAAGCTCCAGCACCGCGATCCGACGCGCCACCGCCCGTTCCGTCTTGAAATAGTGCACGATCTGCCGCTTCGCCACCCCGCAGTTCACCACGTCGTCGATGCTCCGACCCGCGAACGCCAGCAGCCGCGCCAGCCGGCGCTGCCGCACCACGTGCGTCACGCCCGCCGGAATCTCCGGCGCGTCGAACATCGGCTCAAGTCCAAACGGATCCGCCATCGCAACCATACTACGACCGCCCCCGCCCGTGGATCGCCCGCTCACGGACGCGGGGTCGTCAGCTCGTTGTAGCGGGCCTGCAGGTCGTCCATCTCCCGCCGAAGCCGCTCCACTTCGTCCAGCAGCCGGTTGATCTCACGCTGGTAGGCCTCCATCACCTCGTAATGCGTCTGCGCCGCCCGCTGCAGCGCCGCCGACTCCGGCAGGACCTGCGCCTCCCACCGTCGCCGAAGCTCCGACAGATCCGAATGCCCTTCCGTCTCCGTGGCGTAGCCGGGGGCCTCCACGCTCGCCTCGAACCCCAGCACGTAAAGCGCCGCATGGATCGCAGCGAAATCTACCGGCTTCAGGTCCGCCGCTCCCGCGGCGGGGCGGATCACGTAGGCCGGCGGGGGACCCTGGCCCGGGTTCTCCTCCGCCAACGGGCTTCGCTCGCGCAGGGACTCGATGAACTGGCCAAGCGGCACCTCCTTCCCATCGACGATCACCGCCGTTCCGCCCTCGCGGACCCCCACAACCGTGGCAGCCGCCGGCGCATCTTCTACGCGGGCGCGTTCCGGCGCGGGCAGAGCCTGCTGCGCCTCCGGCGGTGGGGGGGTGAACCGGATGTCGGTGATCTCCGACCGCACCAGTTCGGCCAGGAGCCTTCCCAGCACATCCAGCGGCGCCCCCCGGGGCGCTGAAAGGCGCACCGAAACACTCGACGGCGGCGCATTCTCCGTGAGCCTGGCGCGAACGCGCGCGCCCGTCTCGCCCAGCGCCACCGGCTCGTTGTTCACCTTTATCTCCCCCTTGGTGTCCAGAGTCACGACCACCACATCCACCGGCGCGCCGGCATCCTCCTCCGGTGCCAAGGCACGCGTTGCCGCGCGCGTTGCAGCACCGTTTTCGACCGGCGTCAGCACCATCCATACCTGCTGCCCCTCCGGCGGCATCGTGTCGGGGTTGATCTCCCATTCCAGCGTCTCGTTGGCGTTGCTGGCGATCCGCGGCACGTCCAGCGTCGTGAACTCGAAGTTCACGATCGAGACGAGCTGCCCCGTCACATCCGCCCCATACTCGCCGTTGGGGCCCAACTCGCTCCCCGCGAACACCCACGGGTGCGACGGCATCGGCTCCCCCGTCTTCATGTTTCGCATCAGCTCCCCAGCCCGGCGGCGGATCGTCCGGCCATCCTCCTCCCATTCCACCTCGACGCGCACCGGCGGACCGCTCGGCGGCAGCCATTCCTTACGCTCCGGCACGAAACGCAGGGGGTTGCCCGGCTCCAGCCCCAGCCCCAGCAGCGCCGCGTGCACGGCGCTTGGCCGCGCAACCGTCCGCAGCACCGCCTCATGG
>JBGTBZ010000515.1:0-1860 GCA_041749155.1 Phycisphaerae bacterium | reverse complement strand
CCCTTGGCGGGGGACGAAAGCCCGCTAAGGTGCGGCCATCCGACGAGACGCGAGTCGCACGAACGCTCGCGCGCGCCTGGGTCGCAGATCAAGTCATGCCGGCCGGGCCAGTCGCCCCGCCGCACCAGGGGGAAGCGACCGATGGCCATCACCGATCACGTCAATTTCGAACAGTTCATGGAAGGCGTGAAGCGCCGCAATCCCAACCAGCCCGAATTCGTCCAGGCGGTGCAGGAAGTCTCGGAGGACATCTTCGACTTCATCGAGGACAAGGAAGCCTACCACTCCGAGCAGATCCTCCGCCGCATCGCCGAGCCCGACCGGGTCGTCAGCTTCCGCGTCTGCTGGGAAGACGACAATGGCCAGGTGCGCGTCCAGCGCGGCTACCGCATCCAGAACAACAACGCCATCGGCCCCTACAAGGGCGGCATTCGCTTCCACCCGAGCGTGACCGAAAGTGTGCTCAAGTTCCTCGCCTTCGAGCAGACCTTCAAGAACGCGCTCACCGGGCTGCCGATGGGCGGCGGCAAGGGCGGGGCGAACTTCAACCCCAAGGGCAAGTCGGAGCGCGAGATCATGCGCTTCTGCCAGAGCTTCATGACCGAGCTCTACCGCCACATCGGCGCCGACACCGACGTGCCAGCGGGCGACATCGGCGTCGGCGGGCGCGAGATCGGCTACATGTTCGGCCAGTACAAGCGCATCACCAACCGCTGGGAAGGCGTGCTCACCGGCAAGGGGATGGAATACGGCGGCTCGATGATCCGCCCGGAGGCGACCGGCTACGGCGCGGTCTACTTCCTCGAGAACATGCTCAAGCACAAGGGCGACGGCATCGAGGGCAAGACCGCGGTCATCTCGGGCTCGGGCAACGTCGCCACTCATGCGGCGGAGAAGATCGTCCAGCTCGGCGGCAAACCGGTCACGCTGTCCGATTCGGGCGGGTTCATCCACGATCCCGACGGGCTGACGATCGAGAAGATCCACTGGGTCAAGGACCACAAGACCCACCGCCGCGGGCGCATCAGCGACTATGCCAAGGAGTTCAAGGGCGCGACCTTCCACGAGGACAAGCGCCCGTGGAGCGTCAAGTGCGACGTCGCGCTGCCCTGCGCGACCCAGAACGAGCTCGACGAGGACGAGGCCAGGAAGCTGGTCAAGAACGGCTGCATCGCGGTGGCCGAAGGCGCCAACATGCCGACCACGCTGGCGGGCACCCACGTGTTCAAGGACGCGAAAATCCTGTTCGCCCCCGGCAAGGCGGCCAACGCCGGCGGCGTCGCGGTGTCGGGGCTCGAAATGAGCCAGAACTCCGAACGCCGGGCGTGGAAGGAGGAAGAGCTCCAGGCCATGCTGCGCGACATTATGGACGGCATCCACGAACGCTGCCTGCAATACGGCAAGGGCGCCGACGGTCACGTCAACTACGTCAAGGGCGCGAACATCGCCGGCTTCAAGAAAGTGGCCGACGCGATGCTGGCGTTCGGTGTCGTCTGAGGCCGTCAGGCGAGGGTTAGCACCCGGATTTTGACGCGCGTGCAATTCGGGTGTAGAACCCATGTTCCGATGACAGCGACGCCCATATGGGCGGTCGCTGTCGTTTACGCGTGCTACCCGGTTGACGGGGCGAGCGAATCGCCCTAAGCGCGCCGTTCAATCGACAGATGTTGGAGCAGTCCGGCAGGCGGCAGCCTTGATGCGCGCCATCCGGGCCTTTGGTCGTTCAGGCAAAACCGCTTCGCATCGGTGGACATGAACAGCGATGAGATAGGGGCTGCCGGCACGGTTCGTCCCTGTGGAGCATGGAGAATTAAGTGGCTCGTATTGCCGGGGTAAACCTCCCCACCAACAAGCGCGTGA
>JBGTBZ010000514.1:0-4620 GCA_041749155.1 Phycisphaerae bacterium | reverse complement strand
ATGGGATTGGCTCCAAGACCGCCACGGAAATCGCCGCGGGGCTGCGGGAGGCGCGCGGGCGGGTGGACGAGGAGATGGCGAAGGCCGACGTCCTGGGCATCCTGATCGTTTCACTTGAGGATGAGGCCTACCCCCCGCTGCTGCGGCAGATCGTGGATCCCCCGCCGGTGCTGTGGGTCTGGGGGGAGCTTCAGCCGCGCGATCTGAACGCCGTCGCCATCGTCGGCTCCCGGCGGCCCAGCTCCTATGGCAAGGAGCAGGCGACCCGCTTCGGCGGGCTCCTGGCGACGGCCGGCTTCACGGTGATCAGCGGCGGGGCCTATGGGATCGACTCTTGCGCCCACCGCGGCGCGTTGCGGGCCACGAGCGGACGGACTATCGCGGTCCTGGGATGCGGCGCCGATGTGCCGTATCCGCCGGAACACGAGGAGCTGTTCGCCCGAATCGCCGACGGCGGAGGGGCGGTGATCAGCGAGCATCCGCTGGGCCTTCCGCCGCGCAAGGAGAACTTTCCACGCCGTAACCGGATCATCAGCGGGATGTCGCGAGGGATCCTGGTCGTGGAGGCCGACGAGCAGAGCGGGGCATTGATCACCGCCCGCGAGGCGGCGGAGCAGAACCGGCCGGTCTTCGCCGTCCCCGGCCGCGTGGACAACCCGATGAGCGCCGGCCCGCACCAACTCCTGCGGACCGGTGCGTGCCTGGCGGCGGGGTTGGAGGACATCGTGGACAACCTGGGCGCCCTGTCCCTGGCCCTGGACGAGCCCGCGGGCCCCACCACGGGCGAAATGGTCGATGGCGTGCCTGCGGACCTGTTCACGGGGACCCGTTCCCCGCGATCGATCCAGACGGACACCGCGGGCCCGGGGGCGTTTGCCGTCTCGACGGAGCCGGTAGACCTGGCGACCCTAAGTGATACGGACCGGCGTGTCCTGGAGGCCCTGGCGGGCGGGCCGCTCAGCACCGACGGCCTGATCGACTCGACCGGCCTGCCGGCCTCGACGGTGCAGGCGGCGGTGATGCTGCTGGGGATCAAGGGTTTTGTGGGCCGCGGGGTTGATGGGCGTTTTGAGCGGAAGCGGTAGGGATAGAGTGGGTCGATGAAGTCCCGGACGGACAAGGTGATTGTGTACGTCCTGCGCCCGACGGAGGACGGCAAAGGCCATCAAGTGCTGCAGATGCTGCGGCGTGAGGGCGTCTACATGGGGGGCACGTGGCAATCCTGCAGCGGCGGCATCGAGCCCGGCGAGACGGCGGTGGAGGCGGCGGTGCGTGAGCTGCGGGAGGAGACGGGGCTGTTTCCGAGGCGATTGACGTTTCTGAGCTACGTGGAAAGCTTTTACATTGCGGAGACGGACACGCTCTGGCACCGGACGGGATTTTGTGCACTGGTGGACCGGGAGGAGGCATTGACGCTGAACGAGGAACATACGGCCAGCCGGTGGATCAGCCGAAGAGAGATAAGCAGGGCCGTGCTCTGGCCCGGCGAACGGGCAGGACTGGCGGAGATCTTCCGGGAGCACGTTGCCCCGGGCCGGCCGGTGGCCCATCGATTGCTTGATTTCAAGGCCCCTGGAGGGCCCTGATCTCATGATGAAGACCTGTGAGCACGCCGCGAGCATGGACGCCCGCCCTTTAGATGGAGCCCGATGATCTCACGCATGGAAGCGACATTCTCCTCCGGCGCGACCGCGGCCCCGCGGGCGGTGGGGCCGGCTCCCTCCGAAGCCGATTCCGTGCGCCTGGCGGCCATTGACGTCGGGAGCAACTCCATTCACATGATCGTCGCCCAGATCGACCCCGCCGGCGGGGTCACGACGCTCTGGCGCATGAAGGAGACGACCGGCCTTGGCCGGCTGTCGTTCCCGGCCCGGCGGATCAGCTCTGACGCCATGGAGCGGGCCCTGGCGACGCTGGCCCGCTTCCAGCACGCCGCACGCACGAAGGCGGCGGAGAAGGTGATCGCGGTCGCCACCAGCGCCGTCCGCGAGGCCCAGAACGGGGGGGACCTGATCGAGCGGGCACGGCGGGAGCTGAAGCTGCCGATCCGCGTCGTAGGCGCCCGGGAGGAGGCTCGACTGATCTACCTCGGCGTCCGCCACGCCGGCTGCTTCGGCGGGGCGCCGGACGAGCCGCACCTGGCGATCGACATCGGCGGGGGCAGCGTGGAGTTCATCGTGGGGACCAACGAGCGATCGATGCTGCTGGAGAGCCGCAAGCTCGGGGCGGCGCGGATGACGGCCCGGTTCATCAAGAGCGATCCGCCGGCGAAGGAGGAGATCGAGAAGCTGCGGGCCCATTACGACCGCGAGGTGGGCCCGCTGTTCGAGCAGATCGCCAAAACCCAGCCGGTGAAGGCGGTGGGCACCAGCGGCACGCTCGAGAACATCGCCCGCCTTTGCGGGACCGATGGCGCCGGAAACGGCAAGCCCGCGCACCCCACCATCGACGCCAAGCGGCTCGACAAGCTGGTTTCACGCCTCATGAAGACCTCGAGCACCGACCGGGGCGAGATGCCCGACCTCGACGACGGCCGCAAGGACCAGATCATCGCCGGCGTCGTCCTCGTGCAGTCGATCCTGGAGCGGCTCAAGGCCCAGAAGCTCGACAAGCTCTCGATCTGCAGCGCGGCACTACGCGAAGGCATCCTGCTTGATTACGTCCAGCGCAAACTCCCCGCCATGCGGATTCGCCGGGAGGTGCCTGATCCGCGCCGGCGGAGCGTGCTGGACCTGTGCCGCCGCTGCGAGTGGCACAAGGAGCATTCCGAGCAGGTGACGACGCTGACGCTGAAGCTGCTGGATGAGCTTCGGCGGCTGCACCGGCTCGGGCCGATCGAGCGGGAGTTGATCGAATATGCCGCCCTGATGCACGACATCGGCTGGCACATCGGCCGCCGCAACCATCACAAGCACTCGGCCTACCTCATCCGCCACGGCAAGCTGCGCGATTTCTCCCGTGAGGAGGTGCTGATCATGGCCAACATCGCCCGCTATCACCGCGGGCCGCTGCCGAAGCAGTCTCACCGGCTGTACGCGAAACTTGGCAAGAAAGCCCGCAACACCGTTGATTTCGGGGCCGCCATCCTCCGCGTGGCCGACGGCCTGGACCGCAGCCATGCGGCGGTGATCCGGGATCTGAAGTGCGTCGTGGGGGCAAAGGGCGTGAAAATCGAGCTGGAAACGCGTGCGGACGCCGAGCTGGAGATCTGGGGCGCCCGGCGCAAGGCGGATCTTTTTGAACAGGTCTTCGGGCGATCGATCGAGTTCGCGGTGCAGTAAGCCGTTGTCGGCAACTTCGGGTAGACTCAAGGGTGTCTCATCCGGAGGTCGCGCGATGCTAACCCGTTGCCCCACTTGGCGTTGCGTCTGGCTGCCGGCAGTCCTGCTGCCCCTGCTGGTGCTTGGCGCGTGCCTCCCCGTCCCCCTGGGCGACCCTGAGAAGTCGGCGGTGGAGGACCGGTTCGTTGGCGCATGGAGCTGGGACACCAACGACGCCCGGCACATGGTGGTCGTCCGGCCTTGGGATGCGCGGACCTATTACGTGCGATTGGTCACGTTCAGCCATGAGCCGGGCCGCAAGAAGGCCGATAGCCAGGTGCTCAAGGGATGGCTCACCACCGTCAAGGGAGAGGTTTTCGCGACGCTCCAGGATGCCGAGGCGCTAGCCACCCTGCCGGGCGAGGACCATGAGAGAATCTTCCTCGTCGCTCGGCTCAACCTTGTCGATGACCGGCTGATCGCCACGCCCCTGAACCCCTCGTTCCCGCCGTTCGAGGTGGCCCGCTCGCCTGAGGAGCTCGAGGCGCTGATCGCCCAGCACATGGAGAATCCGGACATGTGGGGAGCCGAGGCGCTGACGCTGCGAAAGCTCGACAGCCAGCAACGCAGGGAGTTTGAAGCCCTCTTCGAACGCGCTTTTGAACGCAACGCCGCGCAGTGACCCTGGTCAGCTCGCATACGCGCTGACGATCCGCTCGATCACGCTGCTGGTGCTGCGGCCGTCCACCAGCGGCGCCAGGGCGACGCGCCCACCCGCCGCTTCCACGATCTCCCAGCCGACCACCTGCTCCTTGTCGTAATCGGCGCCTTTCACCAGCACATCCGGCTTGATCGCCTCGATCAACGGCAGCGGTGTGTCGTCGTCGAAGGTGACGAGGTAATCGATGCTTTCCAGTTCCTCCAGGACGCCCAGGCGGTCTTCCAGGGCGATGATGGGCCGTTTCTGGCCCTTCAGGCGGCGGATGCTTTCGTCCGTGTTCACGCCGACCACCAGCAGATCCCCCTGCTGGCGGGCGAAGCGGAAATAGGTCACGTGGCCCAGGTGGATCAGGTCGAAGCAGCCGTTGGTGAAGACCGCGCGCTCGCCCGCCGCGCGGTGGCGGGCCAGCTCGGGGAGAAGATCTTCCAGGGAGCGGCGCTTTCCGGCGGAGTCGCGCATCTCGCTCATCAGCTCCGCCACGACCTCGTCGGGGCGGACGGGCTGGGCGCCAAAACGCTCGACTTCAAGGCCGCTGGCGACGTTGGCCAGGGCGGTGGCGTCGGTCCAGTCGGCCCCCGCGGCGCGGGCGGCGGAGAGCATCGCCAGGAACATGTCCCCCGCCCCGGTGACGTCGGCGAC
>JBGTBZ010000513.1:0-1928 GCA_041749155.1 Phycisphaerae bacterium | reverse complement strand
GCGATCAGCGTCCTGGGCATGGTTTGCGCGACGGCGGCGGGGGCGGCGCTCGTGGGAACTGCCTTTGTCGAGGCGAACGTGGCCCGGGCCCTGTGGCTGGCGGCGGCCGTGGGAGTGCAGGGGCGGTTGCTGTGCAACCTTCTGGACGGGATGGTGGCAATCGAGCGGGGCACAGCCTCGCCGCTGGGGGAGGTGTACAACGAGGTTCCGGACCGGTACAGCGATGCGGTGATTTTGGTGGCGCTCGGCTACGCCGCCGGCGGGATGCCTGCCCTGGGCTGGGCCGCGGCGCTGGCGGCGGTGCTGACGGCTTATGTACGGGCCGTCGGCAAGGGGCTGGGGCTTCCCAGCGACTTTCGTGGGCCGATGGCCAAGCAGCAGCGGATGTTCCTGGTGACGCTGCTGGGCGTTGTGGGGCTGGAGGCGCCCCACGCGGTTGAGAGATACCAGGCGGCGGCGTGGGTTGCCGGAGTGTTGGCGCTGGGATCGCTGCTGACGGCGCTGCTGCGGCTCGGGCGCGTCGTTTCGCAGCTTCGGAGTAACTCATGAGCTTCGATGACGCGACACGCACTCGTCTCTTTGACCCTCGGCCCGCGTGGGATGATGGCTTCGTCGTCGGCGTGACCCTGGTCGCGGTCGGGCTGATCGTGCTGCTGCCGCTGGTGGCGATGGCCCTGAAGGGCAAGACGCGGCAGGATGTGCTGGAGCGTTGGCGGGGCTGGCTGATTCTTGCGCCTCTGATCATCCTGCCGATCCTGCTCGGGGCGGCGTGGGTGTTCCTGGCGACAACGGCGCTGGCCTTGCTGTGCTATCGCGAGTTCGCCCGGGCGACGGGGCTGTTCCGGGCCCGCCTGGTTTCCGCGGCGGTGGTCTTGGCGATCGTGGTGACCTACTTCGCGGCGGCGGACAACTACTACGCCTTCTTTGTGGCCTTGTGGGCCCTGTCGGTGGGGCTGATCGCCCTGGCGGGGCTGGCGACGGACTCGCCGCAGGGATTCGTTCAGCGCGTGGGGCTGGCGGTGCTGGCGTACATGCTCTTCGGCTCGGGCCTGGGGCACCTGGCGTTCTTCGACAACGACGCGGACTACCGGCCAATCTTGCTCTGGCTCATTCTCAGCGTGCAGGTCAACGACATCTTCGCCTTCACGACGGGCAAGACCGTTGGCCCGCTGACCGGCGGAAGGAAGCTCGCCCCCAACACGAGTCCCAACAAGACGCTGGCGGGGGGCATCGGGGCCCTGGTGCTGACGACCCTGCTGTCGGCGGGGCTGGGGCGGATCGTCTGGGCGGGCAGCCCGCTGGAGGCATGGCCGCACCTGCTGGTCATGGGGTTGATGATCTCGGTGCTGGGGCAGGCGGGGGATCTGCTGCTGAGTTCAGTGAAGCGGGACCTGGGGATCAAGGACTTCGCCCACACCTTCCGCGGGCATGGCGGGCTGCTGGACCGGTTCGACTCGCTCATGCTCGTGCTGCCGGCGGCTTTTCACTACGTCCACTACATTCGCGGCGTGGCTGGCGGGCAGACCGAGCGCATCTTCACGCATGCCTGGTTCTGAAGGGCGTGATCATGACTCAATGGCAATACCAGCCCGCGCAGGACAACGACCTGCCTCCGCGGCAGAAGCTCATGAGCGTGCGCCGCGAGCCGGGGCTGCCGACGCTCCTCTGCAACCAGGCTTGGGGCGTCGTCAGCGCGACTCTCCTGAAGCTGCTGCATCGCCTGAACGTCACCGGCCGTGAGAACCTCCCGCCGCGCGGGCCGTTCGTCATGGCGGCCAACCACTGCTCGCACCTGGACGCTCTATGCCTGGCGGCGGCGCTGCCGATGCGCCTGCGGCACGAGGCGTTTCCGATGGCGGCGGGCGATACGTTCTTCGACACGCCGGCGCACGCAGCCATGGCGGCCCTGCTGCTGAACGCCGTGCCGA
>JBGTBZ010000512.1:0-1590 GCA_041749155.1 Phycisphaerae bacterium | reverse complement strand
GCGCGAGCGGACGCGCCCGCGACGTCCCACTGAAAATCGACCCGAGACAAATGATGCGCGACACAAAGGCAGCGATATTGTTCGTCGCGGCCGCGGTCGTTGGCGTGGGCGCGTTTCTAGCCGGCTTTCTCGCCGCAACGTTCTTCATCTTGGAAATGCGGCACTTAGCCGTCTCGCATAGCCGCGCGATCGGCTCGGTCTATGCGGGGATTGCGGGCGTGCTGCTATTCGTCGCTTACCGACTCTGGCGGGCGGCCGCCTCGCGGCGCAGGTCGAGGACGCGCGGTTTCCCCGTCGAGCCTAATGGCCCGCCTTCATCGGGGGTTTGAGGCGGAGGCGAAGGCCCAAAGCCCCGAGCCCACGGCATGCAGCCTCCCACCGGCGGAGGGCGGGCCGATCACACGCCGGGATTGGGAAAGCCCCGCTGCTCGATTCCGGGCGTACCGTTCCATGGTGCAACGTCAGACACCTAAGCCGATCTACTGCGGCAAATGTCGCTACGACGTGCGGGGGATCGCGAGCATGGTGTGCCCCGAATGCGGCTCCGACCTGCTGACTGTCGGCATCATCGATCGTTTACCCACGAAGTGGTGGGCTTCGGCGTTGGTGGGGGCGTATATCATTGCCGCCGCCATTGGGCCTCTGGTGGTCATTCCGTCTGGGCTTGCCCGCGTTTTTCCGTCCGTCGTCGGCGTCGACTATGGCGGGAGCGCACAGTACAGGATCTGGCCACTGGCGCTTGACGACTCCCCCAGCGTCGTGCTCCTCTATGATGCCAAGGCGCGGCACCTCAGATGGCGCTGGCCCTTCGGCGACCCATATGCCCAAACGCCCATCAACGAGCTCCACCTTCGTTTTGCCGAACCTTTGCCCGGTCAATGGGTCGAACCAGAGCGCTCACGGCCGGCGTCGATTCGCGACCCAGCCAGACGTCAGACCTCCAGTCTTAGGCTCAAGGTCTCTGAAGAGCGCGTATCCCTGATCGCTTCTCCGGAGGTTTCCGAGCAGGCGATCGAGGCCGAGCTCGCGGAACTAATCGCATCGGTCTCCGACCTGCCGCCTGAGCATTGCGAGCGGGCCGCACGCCTGCTCATGGACGACATCCGCAAGGCTCCGACGGTGGGTGCCTTCGGTTGGCGTCTTGGCGAAAGGTTCCCGTACGACCCGGACGAGGGCGTTTACCGGTGGTTTCACGGCAGCCACGGCGGGTCGGGGTACGGTAACAAGAGTCCGTGGCCTATGTATCTCTCATTCATCCTTGTCCCGTGCGCCTGGTGGTTGCTGTTCGGCTACATCCCGAGGCGGTATGGCATCTTGAGAGCCATGGCGCCCCCGTCCATGCAGTGAGGAGCGGAGCCAGTCATCGCGCCCGCGACAGGCGCAAAAATCCGCCCCGGCCTGGGGGCGGGCCGGGGCGGGGGGTTGCAGCGGTGCTGCAACAGAGCTGGAGGGAAGAGAAGGAGGGGGGGCCTTCTCCGAGGGGGACGTCCTCCAGCGGCCCACACCCTACCCCGCCCCGCCGCGATCTGCAAGCGGGGCGGCATCGTGCGGGCCAGCCGCGACATCCCGTGGGCCACGCACGGCATCGTG
>JBGTBZ010000511.1:0-1668 GCA_041749155.1 Phycisphaerae bacterium | reverse complement strand
CTCGGACGCCGCAGCATCGCTCGCCGTAGCCGGATGCGCGGCACGAAAGGCGCGGAATTCCCGCAAGGTAACGGGCCGGCGGCCGATCCAAAACTCGGAGACCTCGACCTTGTGTACGGGCTTCTCCCAACTCGCCCCCTCTTCGGACCCCATCAGAAACGTCCCGCCGGGGATCTCTATCATTTCGGGGACCGGAATTTGGGCCCGCAGCGATCCGGAAGGAACGGCCGCTAGCAGCGCGAACAAGAAGGCGATGACACTGCGGCGCGGCGCCCCAGCGAGCCTGCAAGAGTCGAGCCAGAAAGAATAACGAAAGCCCACTGCAACATCGTTGCACAGTGTGGGGGGAGAGTGAAGCAGGAGGGTGGCTCTACGAGCGATCAATGTTTGAGGCTAGGTCCGCGATGCCGGCGCGCGCCCCAGAAGGCGCGGACGATTACTTCGTGTTCGTTGAAGGTGTAGTAGAGATGGCAGGACACCTTTCGCAAGTACAGCCGTCGGAGTCCCTCGATACCCGCGGCAGGGTAGGCTGTCCCAGCTCCGGGGAGCAGCGCCAATGTTCGCAGGGCATCATCGAGTTCGGCGGCGAAGATCTCCCGGTGGTCCCTATGCTCCAACCACCAGTCCTGCTCGCGACCGACGTGGCGCCTCCCCGTCGCCGTGAAGAGGACATGCCGCGGCGTCAACGCGATCTGATCTCCTTAAGAATCTCGGTGGCGTCGACGAGACGCCCGGCGTCGACATCCGCCTCGGACTCGCGCAAGGCGGCGTGAAGGGCCGCGCGGTCGGACTCATCGAGCCAGTCCCCTGGGTCGAGTGGCAACAACTGGACCTCAGTTCCCTCGGGCAGATCGGTGGGCTCGTCTACCACCAGCCGACCCGCCCGAACATGAGCCTTGATAGTCATAACTGACAGCCTAGCACTCCCCACCGCCCAGCAGTGTTCGAGCCGATAGTCTCTCAGTTTGAGCGTTCGTGGCTGCGGCCTGAGCCTGGTGATCTGTGTATGCCGGCACGAAGCCGCCCAACAAGCAAGATTGCCCACGCCACATTGCACGCCATTACCGCAGCAGCGCTTCCAGCTTCGACCCTTCGACGAAGATCGTCTGGTCGCGTTCGGGGCCTGTGGAGATGGCGCCGATCTCAATGCCGGTCTGATCGGCGAGATATTGCACGTAGTCTTTGGCGGCTTGGGGCAGATCCTGGTAGCGCGTCAGGCCCTGGGTTGAGATCTTCCACCCCGGCCGCTCGTCATAGACCGGCTCCACCGCTTCGAGAATGCGCGGCAGCGCCGGCATCTCTTGCAGTTTTTCGCCCCCATAGCGGTAACCGGTGCAGACGGGGATCTTCTCGAGATGATCGAGCACGTCGAGCTTGGTGAGAATCAGCGACTGCATGCCGTTGATGATGTTCGAATAGCGCAGCAGCGGCAAATCAAACCAGCCGCAGCGCCGCGGGCGTCCGGTGACGGACCCGAACTCCCCGCCATGCTCCCGGATGCTGTCGCCGATCGCGTCCTTGGCCTCGGTGGGAAACGGCCCTTCGCCCACGCGCGTGGCGTAAGCTTTGGCAATGCCCACCACGGCGTCGATGTGAGTGGGAGACACCCCCAGACCCGTCGAGACGCCGCCCGCCGTGGCGTTCGACGACGTCACGTAGGGGTAGGTG
>JBGTBZ010000510.1:0-5078 GCA_041749155.1 Phycisphaerae bacterium | reverse complement strand
GCCTGCCCCAGCAGCGCCGCGGAGAGGGCGGGCAGGAACCGGACGTCATCGGCGGCGTAGGACAACTGCTTGCGCGACAGCGGCCGCTGGTCCCACTGCGTGAAGGTGAGGCCCTTGCCGAGATGAACGCCGATGACGTGCTCGACCAGCCGTGAGAGGCTCGTCGGGTAGGGCAGCGCGCAGAAGCCGGCGACGACCTGCGTATCCACGACATTTGCCGGCGGGGCCCCGGTGGCCCGTACGGCAGGCTCCAGGTCCTGCTCTCCGGCGTGCACGATCTTCCGTATCCCAGGGTCGACGACCAGCTCCCAGAAGCAGCGCAGGTCGATCGCTGCCAGCGGGTCGATAAGTGTGATCCCCACCGGAGTGGCCACCTGCACGAGGCAGAGCCGCGGGCGGTAGTTGCTCTCGCCAATGAACTCGCTGTCGTAGGCGAAGACTGGAAACCCGCCATCCTCCGTGGGGCTCCGGAGCTGCCCGACCAGCTCATCCAACTCGTCCTGCGACTGGACGTAGCGGGCCTTTCCCGAGGGAATCAACGGGTTTTCCGGGAGCGCTCCCTGAACGCGCGGGTGCTCCTCGTCGTGCGCCTGCTCGTGGGAGCTTTCACGAAAGCGGCTGCGCACACTGCGCAGACGTCGGGCCGTTGACTCGCGAGGACCGTTGTCGGGCTTGTCACCCCCCGCGGCGCCGGCCGGAATACTGGCTTTGCGTGCATCGGCCATGTTCGCTCAGCGGGCTGCGGCGGCGGGCTTTAAATGTTGCTCCACCAAGTCGACCAGGCGTCGCTCGGGCCGCTGCTTCCAATTGCCCTTGTGATAGCCGTAGCCGGCGATAAGGGGCACGGCAAGCGTCGCCTCGGCGAAGACCATCTGCTCCTCGGCGATGTCCACCTTGCCCCAACTGCAGGCCTCCTTGAGCGTGCTGCTGGAGAGCGCCCCATCCCGCACGTCCGCAACCGTCACCTGGATCGCATATTTATGCATCGTCGGCTCCTTGCCGAAGATGTCGGCCGCCACGGCGGTGTCCTGAGCGAAGTTCTTGGGGACGCCGCCGCCGATCATGAACAGGCCCGTCGAGGGGTGACGGTCCTTGAGGTAGCAAAGCTCGTAGAAGTCGCGGGCCGAGTCGTGCCCGAGCATCGTGCTCTCGCCGGCCTCGAGCCGGGCCTTCTGGTGCTGGATCATCCCAAAGCCGGCGGAGCAGTCGCTGAACGCCGGCACATAGATCGGAACACCCTTCCTGTAAGCCGAGAAAAGCAGTGAGATGCCGTCCCCCTTCACACCGCCGTTGTTTTCGAGCCAGCGGCCCATTTCCCAGAGAAACTCGCGGCTGGAATAGGGGCGTGGTTCCAGCTCGTTGGCGATGTCGCGGACGGTGTCGTCGCAGACGCGCAGCTCCTCCTCGTCGATGAAGGTGTCATAGATGCGGTCGATCATGAGCTCCCGGAGCCCATCGTCGTACATGCCGCTCTTGTACTCCTCGGGGGCGATGTAGTGCTTGAAGCCCAGGGCCTCGAAGAAGTCCTGGTCCACGATGTTGGCGCCCGTCGAAACGATGGCATCCACCATGTTGCTCTCGATCATGGTGGCGAAGAGATGCTTCATGCCCGCGGAGACCATCGAGCCGGCAAGGCAGAGGATCACGGCACAGTCGCGATCTGCGAGCATTTTGTCGTAGATGCGGCTAGCGCGGTTGAGGTCGCGGGCGCTGAACGCCAGTCCGCTCATGGCATCCACGAGGGGGACGACATTGTGTTTGGTTATGTCAATATGACGGATCGTCTCGCCGAGGATCTGCTCCTTCGGCGGCAGGGGATGGGGCGGTCCGTACTCGGCCTGTGTCTCTTTAGCGCGCATGTCAGGTGTTCTCCGGTCACTTCTTGTAACGTGGCAAGGATAGGTCGGGCAATGGACAACCGGGAAGTCGTGCGGAGCGGTGCGACCCGTTTGGCGCGTGCAGCAGGAAGGCAACGAGGATGACCGAGGCAACGGTGGCACTGCGGCATCTGGCCCGAGCCCGGGCGCAAATGGCGCTGCGGGCCGAACAGGCCTGGGGGAACGTGATGCTGCCGATCACGTATCCACCGGCGTCGATACCGCCGAGCCCGAACTTTGATACTGCCTCGGAGGCCGAGGCGCAGATTTTGCGCGGTCGCCCCCCAGATCTCTTCGGCGGTGCCCCGGAGCGGCAGGAGCGGTCGGACCCGGCGTTGACGGGTACATTTTCGAGCCCTCCAGCGCCGCGAGAGCGTCGAATCGCCCTGCTGCGGGCCATGGACGAGGCGGAAGTGCAAGCTTGCGATCGCTGCACGCTTTGCCAGGGGCGGACGCGGACGGTATTCGGGGAGGGCGATCCCGAGGCCAGGCTGATGTTCATCGGCGAGGGCCCCGGAGAGACCGAGGATCAGACGGGAAGGCCCTTCGTCGGCCGTGCCGGCGAGCTCCTGAACAAGATGATTTCGGGGATGGGACTGAAGCGCGAACAGATCTACATCGCCAACGTCGTAAAGTGCCGCCCGCCGAATAACCGGGTGCCGACGCTCCAGGAGGTGGAGACGTGCACGCCATATCTCCATAAGCAGATTGAATGGATTCGCCCGCAGGTAATCGTGACGCTGGGCCTTCCCGCGACGAGGCACCTGCTGAAGAGCACGCTTTCCATGGGCCGGTTGCGGGGGCAGTGGAGCCAGTGGCGGGGCATTCGCGTCATGCCGACCTACCACCCCGCCTACCTGTTGCGCAGCTATACGGAGGCGAACCGCCGCACGGTGTGGGGCGACCTGCAGCTGGTCATGGCGGAGCTTGGTCTGGCCGCAAAGGGGGCTTGAGGCATCCCCGAGCGGGGACAAAAGTTTTTCGCGTGCTGAATCTTGATTAGCGTGCCGCCAAGGGCGTTGGAAGGAACGCGCAAAAACGACGTCTTGAAACTGTGCGCGGCGACGGTATTGTGACCGCCCGCTGTCCGCATGACGCCCGCTGCAGGCTTCGGGCATAAGAGCTTGCTGCCCGGGGCGTGCGGGGAAGTTGAGTTGCAGCGGCGCCGGTAGCGGGTTCGCTCAGTGCGCGTCGGGCTTTCGACGTTCTTCGATGGGAGGTAGTTCCAGTTCCCGGTCGGGAATAGCGGGCGCGACGACTGCGCCGCGGCGCTTCTGCGCGTGGCGGCGCGGCACACAAGGCGTTCCGGGAGTTTATGCGACAGCCGGTTCCTGGCAGAGCGGTCGCCGCTGGCCGGTATCGGCCGGAAATCAGGATGTTTTCGGATCGCTGCGATCAAGATCTGTGCGGCAGCGGTGATGCATGAAGCAATCACAATCTTTCGAGGCCAAGCACGATGCATGGAGCCGAATCTTCGCTGCTCGTTGAAGCACCCGTCTCAGGAAATACGACAACAGTTACAAGCTCGCCGGCCCGGAGATCCTCCGCCGGCGCGGCGCGCCCGGCCGCACCCGCGGCCCGCGGATCCGAGTCGAGGCAAAGACGATTCAAAGTGCCCACCATTGAAGACCACACAGTCGGCGTCAAGAGTGCTCCCAGGCTTGATCCGGCCGTCTGGAACCGCATCCTGACGAACCTGCGATACTTCCACCCGGACCTGAACAGGGCCTGGTTCGAAAACTTAGTCCCGCGGCAGCTTCCCAACGGTGTCATTCACGTCACCTGCGAGAGCCTGGCGGAGCTCAACTTCCTCACCGGCAAGTGCCAGCAGCCGTTCATCAATGCGGCACAGCAGGTGACCAACCGGCTCGGGATGATCATGTTTCACTGCGACCAGCTCCGTCCTGGCGGCGTCTTTGACGATCGCCACGAGAATCTGCCGCTGTCGCCCGACTACACGTTTGGCAACTTCATAAAGGGCCCGGGCAACCAGATGGCCCTGGCCGCAAGCCAGGCCGTGTCGGAAAAGCCCGGCACCGCCTACAACCCGCTGTTCATTCATGGCGGCGTCGGGCTGGGCAAGACGCACCTGCTGCAGGCGATCTGTCAGCGCGTCCTGGATCGTGATCCGAACGCGCGGATCCTTTACCTCTCCTGCGATTCATTCATCAACCAGTTTATGAACGCCGTGGAGGTCGGCGACATGAACAACTTCCGCTACCGGTTCCGCAACGCCGACATGCTGGTCGTGGACGACATCCACTTCTTCGGCGGCCGCGAGCGCACGCAGGAGGAGTTCTTCCACACCTTCAACACGCTCCAGCAGGCCGGCAAGCAGATCATCCTGTCCGCCGACGCCCCGCCGAACGAGATTCCGGAGCTGGAGGACCGGCTGATCAGCCGCTTCAACTGGGGGCTGGTGACCCGCGTCGAGAAGCCTTGCTACGAGACCCGCGTGGCCATTCTCCGCAAAAAAGCCAAGATGCGGGGCGTGGAGGTCCCGGATGACGTCATCTGCTACGTCGCCGCACGCGTCGAAAGCAATACCCGCGAGCTCGAGGGGGCCGTCACCAAGATCCAGGGCCTCTCAAGCCTGAATGGCGGCCGGATCGACATGGACCTGGCACGCCAGGCCCTGGGCGATACTGGCGAGCCCGACGGGGAGCGGCGGATCACTATTCAGAACATTCTCGACATCGTGACCAATTACTTCGCCGTCAAGGTCAGCGACCTGCAGGGCAAGCGGCGCAACAAGAGCATCGCCTTCCCGCGGCAGGTGTGCATGTATCTCGCCCGGCGGCACACCCGCTACAGCCTCGAGGAAATCGGGGGCTACTTCGGCGGGCGCGACCATACCACCGTGCTGCACGGGGTGCGGACGATCACGCGCCACCTCGAGAGCGACAACGAGGTCCAACGTCAGGTGAGCTCGCTTGAGAATCAGCTCACCAACGGCAGCGCCTGATGCCCCTTCAGGCGCGTTTTCCACGCCGGGCGACTTGCTAAGTGGCTTGAGCCCGGCGACACTGCACGCCGCCGGCCAAAGCCCGGCAGGGTCCGGCTGTAACAGCCCCGGCAGGAGGCCGGGCCGCCGGACGCCAACCACGGTCCATCGGTCATGGAGGACCGGATGCACGACCGCGCCGCCAATACGGCTACCGCCCCATCCCGTGCCGCCGCGCTGCTTGAGGCGCCTGCAAA
>JBGTBZ010000509.1:0-7819 GCA_041749155.1 Phycisphaerae bacterium | reverse complement strand
TCGAGATGGGGCGCTCAACCAGGCCGGTGACCTCATGACCGCCAGCCACCGCAGCCTCCGTGAAGACTACGAGGTCAGCACCGAGCGGCTCGACTTCCTCGTAAATGCCGCCCTGGAGCTTCCCGGAGTATTTGGCAGCCGGATGACCGGCGCAGGTTTTGGCGGGTGCACCGTCACCCTCTGCGACCCCCATCACACTGCCGAAATCTGCGACAACCTCGCGGAGCGGTTCCGGGCAGCTTTCGGCGTGGAGACCTACCCCTTTCCCACCCGCGCCGCGGCCGGGGCACGCGTCGTAGACTAGGACGTGCGCGAAGTCCTCCTCAAACTCTGCCGCGGTGAAGACCTGACGGGTCGCGAGACCAGCGACACGTTCCAGAAGATCATGCGTGGGGAGGCCGACCCCGCCCAGGTGGGCGGCTTCCTCGTGGGCCTGGCCGCCAAGGGCACCACCGCCGAGGAGCTGGCCGCCGCCGCGGAGGTCATCCGGCAGCATGCCATGAAGATCGACGTGGGGGATGAGCCGGTGCTCGACACCTGCGGCACCGGCGGCGATTACTCGGGCACTTTCAACATCTCGACCGCGGCGGCGCTGGTGACGGCGGCCTGCGGGGTGAAGGTGGTCAAGCACGGCAGCCGGTCGGCCACGAGCAAGAGTGGCAGCGCCGACGTGCTGGAGGAGATGGGCGTCAACCTGATACTCGATGAGGCGGGCCTGAAGCGCTGCCTGGCCGAGGCGGGCATCTGCTTCGCCTTCGCCTGGAACCACCACCCCGCCATGAAGCACGTCGCCCCGGTGCGCCAAACCCTGGGCGTCGCCACGGTCTTCAACCTCCTGGGGCCCCTGGCCAACCCCGCCGCCGCCAAGCGGCAGGTGCTGGGGGTCTACCGGGCAGAGCTGACGGAGTTGCTGGCCAATGTTCTCCACCGGCTGGGAAGCGAGCGGGCCTGGGTGGTCCATGCCGAGGACGGCCTCGACGAGGTCAGCACCATGAGCCCGACCCGGATTTCGGAGCTGGCGGACGGCCATGTCACCACCTGGACGCTCCGGCCGGAGCAATATGGCTTTGAGGCGCCTTCGATCGATTCCCTGCGAGTGGGCTCCGCCAAGGCCTCCGCCAAGGTCATTGGCGAGGTCCTTGAAGGCCGGGAAGGCCCCGCCCGCGATATCGTGCTCCTGAACACCGCCGCCGCCCTGGTGGTTGCCGGAGCGGCGGACGACGTTGCCTCGGCCCTTCCGGTGGCGGCCCACGCGTTGGACTCAGGCCGGGCCGGAGAGACGCTTGAGGCACTTGCGCGTGTTTCTCGAGCGTAAGCGGCGTTTTAGCAATGCTTTAGGTCTGTTGGTCTGCTGTGGCCCATAATGTTTGGAGGCTGAAGAGCAGTTGCCGGCTTGGCGGCAACTTTGCTAAGGATGGTGCGTATAAAGCCCAGCGTGTGGGCCGGGAGTCGAGGGGAGTCGATGCCGGCGCTGAATTTGTGTATGCGTCGTTACTCGAAAATCGACCGCTGGGCCGTTTCTGGAGCTTTGATGCCCCATTTGCCTGATCCCCGCCCCCCTGCCCACGGTCTGGCCCTGAGCCTTGACCTCGGGGCGGTACGCCGCGCCGACCTGCATTGCCACAGCGAGGCCTCGAACAAAA
Organism: Phycisphaerae bacterium; assembly: GCA_041749155.1. Lineage (GTDB taxonomy): Bacteria > Planctomycetota > Phycisphaerae > Tepidisphaerales > Tepidisphaeraceae > JAEZED01. Next base: position 6,176 of record JBGTBZ010000509.1, on the reverse strand, counting down.
CCGGCGAGGCCATGCTGAACATGATCCGGTGCCCGGAGAGCTACTCCCGGCCGCAGGACGTCTACGCCCAGGCCCTGCGGCGCGGGATGGACTTCGTGACGATCACGGACCATGACTCGATCGAAGGGGTGCAGAGGGTTCTGGAGATGCCCGGCGTGGTGGTGGGCGAGGAGCTGACCTGCTGGTTCCCGGAAGATGGCTGCAAGATGCACGTGCTGGTTTATGGCCACACGGCCGAGCAGCACGTGGACCTTCAGCGGATCGCGCGCAACATCTACGACGTGGCGGCCTACTTCGAGGAGCACAATCTCGCCCACAGTGTCGCCCACCCGATTTACCGTCAGAACGACAAGCTGGAGCGGTGGCACCTGGAGCGTCTGTTGCTGCTCTTCAAGAGCTTTGAGTGCCTGAACGGCGCCCACAGCGGCCTGCACCGCGAGGCCTTCGAGCCGCTCATGGATTCGCTGACGCCCGAAGAGATCGAGCGCCTCAGCCGGGTCCACGGCATCAAGCCGCGCTGGCCCGAGCCTTGGAAGAAGGGCCGGACCGCCGGCAGCGACGACCACGGCCTGCTCAATATCGGCCGCACCTGGACGGAGTTCCCGGCCGATGTCCTGACGCCGGCGGATGTCCTGCAGGCCATCCGCGACGGGCGAACCCGCCCGGGCGGGGAAGCGGGAAGCAGCATCAAGCTGGCCCACACCTTCTGGGGCGTGGCAGTGCGTTATTACACGCGGCACCTGCTGGATCCCGGTCGCAACAACCCCAATCTGGCCGCGACGCTGCTCCAGACGCTTGCCGGCGAGCGGCCCAAGCCCTCGAAACTGCGGATGTTGACGCTGGCAGCCCGAAGCAAGGTCCGCTCGATCCGCCGGAAGGTCATGGCTCGGATTGGCGGGCAGGAGATCACGCCCACCAGCGGTTTGATCAAGAATTTGTTTATTGAAAGTGTCAAGAGGCGGGCCGCGGAGCATCCGGGTCTGCTCGAGGAGCTTGAGAAGGGCCTTCCGCCGCTGGGGAACCACGATGAGATGCTGCGGTTTGTCAACAGCATCAACCGCGACGTCAGCCGGGGGGTGGCGGAGTCGATCAGCGACTCGATCGACCGGGCCAGCCTGGTGGGGCTTTTCGACTCGATCGGGGCCGCTCTGGCCCAGCAATTCGTGCTTTCGCCTTACTACTTTGCCCTCTTCCACCAGAACAAGGAGCGGCGGCTGCTGCCGAGCATCACCCGGCAGGACGTGCGGCGGCGCGGCGACGCGCTGAAGGTCGGGCTGTTCACCGACACGTTCGACGACATTAACGGCGTCAGCCGGTTCATCCGCGACATGGGCCGGCTGGCACATGCCTCGGGTCGGGAGCTGGTGGTTCACACGAGCACGCCCGCCAGCCAGGTAAAGTTCGACGACGTCCAGGCCCCCTTCCGACGGAACTTCGAGCCCCTGGTCAGCCGGCCAATGCCGTACTACGCGGACATATCCGTCAATTTGCCGCCGGTGCTGGAGGTTTTGGAGTGGGCGGATCGTCAACAGTTCGACGTGATCCACGTCAGCACGCCCGGCCCGATGGGTCTGCTGGGCCTGCTGGCGGCGAAGATGTTGCGGGTGCCCGTGCTGGCGACCTACCACACCGACTTCCCTGCGTATATCGAGCGGCTGACGGGCGATCACCGCCTGGCGAACGGGACCACGCAGTACATGCGATGGTTCTACTCGATTCCTGAGGCGGTCTTCAGCCGCAGTGGGTCGTACCGCTTCAACCTGGTGGACCTGGGGGTGAAGGAAGAGCGTTTGCGGACTATCAGGGCGGGAATCGACCTCGAGAAGTTCAATCCCAGCCGGGCAGACCCATCGCGGCTGCGCGGGGTCGGCGTCGACGCCAGGAAAACCCCGGCCGTGTTGCTGTATGCGGGACGGGTAAGCGTTGAAAAGAGTCTGCCGATGCTGGTCCGGGCCTTCAAGCAGCTCTCGACGCGCCGGCGGGACGTGTGCCTCGTGGTGGCGGGCGACGGCCCGTACCGGCAGGAGATGCAGGAAGAACTGGCGGGTCTTCCGGCCTACTTCCCCGGCTACTGCGACGATGCCACCCTTGCGGCCCTGTACGCCGGGGCCTGGCTGTTTACGTTCCCCAGCCGCACCGACACGCTGGGTCAGGTCGTCATGGAGGCCCAGGCCTGCGGGCTGCCGTGCGTCATCTCGCCCGACGGCGGGCCGAAGGAGACGGTCGTAGACGGGCAGACCGGTTTGATCATCGCGAGTACGGAGCCAACCGACTGGTGCGACGCCATCGACGGCCTGCTCGACGATGTCGCCCGCCTTGCACGCATGCGCTCCGCCAGCGCCGCCCGGGGGGCGCGGTTTGGCATCAGCCGCAGCTTCGACACGTTCTGGAGGGAGCACGCCATTGTGGGCGATCCGCCCCATCCCGACGAGTCCCGGATGCCGGCGGCGCTGCCGGCGGGCGCCGTTTTGCAGGTGCCCTGAATGACAACCGAAAATTCCACGGATTTTGACGTTCCGTCTTGGCGGCGACAGTAAAATGGGCCTGCCATGGTTCGCATCCATCGAGCCTCGTGGGCGATCGCTTCCCTGATCGCCCTGGCCTTTCTCCTGGCGGTTACCGCCCAGGCGCAGGATTCGGCCGCGCCCGCCGAGCAGGAGGACCGCCACGGGGCCCAGAAGGTGAGGCATGGGCTCGAAGAGGCCGGCGATGGGGCGCAGGAGATCGCCGAAGACATCACCGACCAAATGCGGCGCAAGTGGCTGGCGGACGGGAAGATACGCGCCGTCGTCGTGGAGGCAGACGGCGAAGTGGACAACTTTATGCGCGACAGCATCAAGTCTCGCATCAACACTGCCCGCAGCCTCGGGGCCGAGGTGATCATCCTCAAGCTCGACACCTACGGCGGCCTGGTGACCGCCGGGCTGGAGATCAGCCAGTTCATCAAGCAGCAGGATGACCTTTACATCCTGTGCTACGTGGACGACAAGGCGATCAGCGCCGGGGCCATGATCGCCCTGGCGTGCGACGCCATCGCCATGGAGCCCGCAAGCAAGATCGGGGACGCCGGCGTTATCGCCATCGGCGCTTCCGGAGGCATGGAATCGATGGACGCCACCAACCGCGCCAAGATCGAGAGCCCGGTGGTGCTGGACTTCGTCGATTCGGCCGAGCGCAACGGGTACAGCCCGGTCATGGCAGAGGCTTTCGTCCGCGTTGGGCAGGTGGTCCACTTCATCGAGCACAAGGAGACCGGTGAGCGGCAGTTTGTTGACGCGCAGGATTATGACCGCCTGGTCCAGGGCGGAACGTTCGGAACGCAGGAGGCCATGTGGCAGCCCGTGGCGGGCGTGCCGAACCCCCTGGACGATGAGAACAGCCTCCTGACGATGAGCGAGCTCACGGCGGAGCGGATCGGGCTTTCGATCGGGACGTTCGCGACCGCCGAGGCGCTGGCAGCCGAGCGGGGCTGGACGGTCGTTACGACGCTCCGACCGTCGGCGGGCGAGAAGCTGGTTGGCTTCCTGTCGAACTATGCGGTGCGCGGAGCGCTGATCATGGTGCTGTTCCTGGGGATTTACATGAGCCTGTCGCACCCCGGGACCGGCCTGCCCGAGGTGGTGAGCGCCATCTGTCTGGCGGTGCTCTTTGGCGTGCCGATGCTGACCGGCTTCGCGCAGTGGTACGAGGTGGTGCTGGTGCTGATCGGGGTGCTGCTGCTGGCAGTGGAGCTGTTCCTGATTCCCGGCTTCGGAGTCGCGGGAATAACCGGGCTGATCGCGATCCTGACGGGTCTGGCGCTGACGTTCGTGCCGCCGCTGGCGGTGCCGGGGCTGCCCATCGGGTTCGGCGTCGACTGGTCAAACCTGGGATACGGGCTGCTGACTGTGGTGGCGGGGCTTTGCTGCAGCGTTTTGCTCTGGTTCTGGCTGGGGAGCTACCTGCCGAGGCTGCCCTATGCGAGCCGGCTTGTGCTGAAGGATGAGGATCCTTCCACTGAGGAGGCCCTGCAGAGCGCCGCCCGCGACATCGCATGGCCCATTCCGGGTATGGTCGGCACCGCCGTGAGCGACCTGCGACCAGGTGGAACAGCCAAGTTCGCCATCGCGGAGGTGGACCCGGATGACACGGCCAACGCGGATGTGGTGAGCGACCGCGGCTTTATTCCCGCGGGAACGCGGCTGGCGGTCGTGGAAGTGCACGGCAACCGGGTGGTAGTCCGGCCGGCGTAGGGCTGCCGCGACCCGCTCTGGCGGCAGCGATCGAACATGGAACCGGTACTGCTCATCCTCATCCTGATCGCCCTGGGCGTGATCCTGCTCGTAGGAGATCTGTTCCTGCCCAGCGCTGGGATCATGAGCGTCGTAGGAATCGGGCTGCTGTTGACGGCGGTCATCGTCTGCTTCACGATCAATCGGTGGCTGGGGCTGGCGCTACTGTTTGCGGGTGTGATCGCTAGTCCGTTCATTGGAATCGTGGTGATTCGCGCCTGGCAACGGACGCCGATCGGGCGGCGGATGATCCTGAGCCATTCGGAGGGGTCGCCCGTGAGGGAAGCGGTGCGGGTGGGGCAGATGGGCAAGGCGCTCAGCGCTCTGCGGCCAATGGGCGAATGCAGCTTTGCGACGGAAGTGGGCGAGATAGTGATCGAATGCCGCAGCGAGTTCGCGGACCTGCCGGCCGGCACCCAGGTGCGGGTGACGCACCTGAAGGACGGCGTGGCGACCGTGCGGGCAGCGACTGACGCGGGGCCTGTCCTGGCGCCGGAGGCGAGGTGAGGGATGGACCGCAGCATCGCAATGCTGCGGCAGGCAGAGCAACAGGCTTTTCACCAGCGGGCAACACCGATGAATCTTCATGACCTTGAGACTTTGATTCCCCTGGCTGCGGGCAACGGCTCGGGGCCCATCTTCTGGGGCCTGCTGGCCGTCATCGCCCTGATCGTGCTGATCGTGATCGCGGTGCTCAGCCGCTATATCCGCCTCTATGTTCAGGCGCTGGTCAGTGGCGTGCGTATCGGCATCATCGACCTGGTGGGCATCCAGCTTCGAAGGCTGAATCCCACCGCCATCGTCAATGCCCGCATCCAGGCCAGCCGCGCGGGCTTGAACATCAGCCAGAGCCAGATGGAGAGCCATATCCTGGCCGGTGGCAACCTCATGCGCGTCATCAACGCCATGATCGCCGCCGACAAGGCGGCGATCGAGCTGCCCTGGACGAACGCCACGGCCATCGACCTGGCCGGCCGCGATATCTTCGAGGCCATCCAGACCAGCGTGAACCCGAAGGTGATCGACGTCCCCAGCGCCGCCATGGGTCGCAACACGATCGACGCCGTCGCCAAGGACGGCATCCAGCTCAAGGTCAAGGCCCGCGTCACCGTCCGCACGAACATCAAGCGGCTCGTCGGCGGAGCCACCGAGGAGACCATCATCGCCGGCGTCGGCGAAGGCATCGTCACCAGCATCGGCTCGGCCATGAGCTACGGCGACGTGCTGGAGAACCCGGACAAGATCAGCAAGTCGGTGCTTCAGAAGGGGCTGGACGCGAACACCGCCTTCGAGATCCTTTCGATCGACATCGCGGATGTGGACGTGGGCGAGAACATCGGCGCCAAGCTGATCGCTGAGCAGGCCGAATCCGAGAAGAAGCGCTTTCAGGCTGAGGCCGAGAAGCGCCGCGCGCTGGCCGTGGCGCTGGAGCAGGAGAACGTCGCCAAGGTCGCCGAGAACCGCGCCCTGGTGGTACTCGCGGAGGCGGAGGTGCCCAAGGCGATGGCCGAGGCGTTCCGCCAGGGCAACCTGGGCATCATGGACTACTACCGGATGAAGAACGTGCAGGCGGACACGGAGATGCGCACGACCTTCGCCGACCGCGACAACAACCCGAACACTTAAAATCGCTACGCTCTTCGCAGTTAGGATCCCCCCGCCGTGCCCGATTCGCTACCGACTGCCCTGCCGCTGGCCGACGCCGACGTCGTTAAGGTCGTCATTGGCGTGGTGTTCGCGATCGTGTGGATCGTCGCGCAGATTGCCGCCTCCGCCGGCTCGAACAAGAAGAAGCAACGCCAGATGGAGATGATGATGCAGGGGGAAGCTCCGCTGACCACTGCCGCGCCTCCCGGCGGGACCCAGCTCGAGCGGCAGCTCTCGGAGCGGCGGGCCCAGGCGGAG
>JBGTBZ010000508.1:0-1734 GCA_041749155.1 Phycisphaerae bacterium | reverse complement strand
CTCGCGCCCCGCGGCCTCGGCGAGGAGGGCGGCGTGCTGGACGGTCAGGCCGCAGGGGTTCATGGCGCTCACGCCGGGAGCCTGGGCACTGTCGATGCCGTCGAGGTCGATGCTGACGAACGCGGCGGACTCGGTCTGGAGGGCGACTTCCATGGCGTCGGGCAGGATGCGACGGCGGAAACGGCCGAGTGTGAGCAGGTTCTCGGCCCGCCAGGCGGTGGCGCCCTGGTTGACAAGCCACTCCAGGTCGGACTCGCTGTTGGCGAAGCGGCCAATCCCCAACTCGACAAAGGCAGACGGGCTCAGGGAGTTCTGCTCGATCAGCCGCCGGAAGGGCATGCCGCTGCCCACGCGGTCGCGGACGTCGGTGTGGGCGTCGAAGTTGATTCCGCCGACGGCGAGGCCGGCGTGCTCCGCCAAAGCGGAAACGGCAGGCAGGGTCAGGTCGTGGCCCCCGCCGATGCAAACGACGACGAGGCCGGCGGAATGGAGCTCCTTGGCCGTGGCCTGGACGCGGGCGTGGGTCTCGATGAGAGCGGCTTCCCCGTCGCCTGGGGCTGGGATGACGTCGCCGGCGTCGTAAACGAGACCATGCAGGCCGACACCGCGACGGGCGTCCCAAGGGGCGCCATAGCCGGCCAGGGCGGCGCGGAAGGCCGCGGGCCCCTCGCGAGCACCGACGCGTCCGCCATTGAGACGAACGCCCAGATCATCGGGCAGGCCCAGGAGGGCGAGGGCGCACTCCCTGTGGTCATCCGTGCGGATCGTGGCGGCGAACCTACCCGGGGCGACGGGTGGCCACTTGGGCGGCGTTGTGTTGCGGATTCGAAGGGGCATCGCGGTGAGCGAACAGCTTAAGCGATCGTGCTTGGGCAGCGACTGAAAGTCGCCAAAGCGTGGCTTTGCCTCAAGCCCGCTCGTAACGGAGCTCGACGACGCCGCTGGGATAGGTGTGCTGCTTCACGAGGCGCAGGCGGCGCTCGCGGAGGTCGGACGTCGGGAACATGGGCAGCCCCGCACCAAGCAACGTCGGCACGAACGCGACGGAGAGGATGTCGATCAGGTCGTCGTCGAGGAAGCTGCGCGTGACGCCGCCGCCACCCATGAGCCAGAAGTCGCCGCCGGGGTGCTTCTGGCGCATAGTACTGACGAGCTTGCGGAGATCGCCGCCGTAGGGAATGAGGTCGCCGGACTTACTCTCCAGCGGGCGGTGCGTGATGACGTAGGAAGGCATCCCCCCGCCGCCTAACCCGCCGTACTTTGAGACGGCGTGGTCGTAGGTGGTGCGACCCATGATGCAGGCCTTTATCGTCTTGATGAACGGCGTAAAGCCGCTGCGCGCATCGGCGTAGGAGCTCAGCCACTCCACGCCGCCGTCGGGGTCGGCGATGTAGCCGTCGAGGCTGATGCCGACGTAGAGATGGATATTGCCCGTCAGGCGGGCATTGGAAGCCGCGGGTGCGGGTGCTGCCTGCTTCGCGCGAGAGCGGCTGGGGGGTTTCCTGGGGGCGGCCGGCTTGGCGGGCCGACGCGGCTTGGCAGGGGCGGTCCTGGTGGGCATGGGGGCAATCTACCGCGCCCGACTGCATCGCGGGAGAGAACCTCACCCGGGCCTGCTCTAGCATGGCCGGTGCGTCACCCGAAGGCGATCGTCGTGGCAGGAATCGCCGCGGTGGCCGTTCTGGGGCTGGTCCTGGTGCTTTATCTCGGTCCGCTGGGCCACGAGCGCCGGCG
>JBGTBZ010000507.1:0-1946 GCA_041749155.1 Phycisphaerae bacterium | reverse complement strand
TCGCGGCGTCAAAAGCGCGCACCAAGGCCATCGCGAGGCCGCTTGCGGCCCGCAATCGCCTGTTTTCGAGACGATCACTCGGATTCGTGTTGCGCATTTCTGCGCGCTTCGCCCTCAATTGCCCGCCTCGACCAGCTTCGGGGCCGTCGAGATGAACCGCCGCAAAGCCCCGCTGTCGTCGCACTCCACGCCCATCAGGCGCCTTCCACGGGCATCTTTCGGCAATTTCAGGGCCTTGAGCAACTGTCGCCGCAAATCCAGCCGGACCCGCTCGATCTCCGTCGGCGTGCCGTTTTCCAGACGCACAAAGCCACCCGCCTTGGTCCGGTGCCCGCCGCCTTCGCCCAGCCCCTCCATCGCCCGCCGCATCGCCTCACCCGCAGATAGCGTCGGGTTGTTGGTCCGCACGCTCGCCAGCAGCTTCGTCGGTCGACCTTCGTTGGCGTCGCCCACCAGGGCCGTCACCACCGCCCAGTCCGCCCCCTCCAGCCGCAGCAAAAAGTCCGCCATGATCGCCGGCTTTTCCAGGAACTCGATCCGGTCCAGGTGCGTGACCAGCACATTCTCGTAGATCGTCGCGTTCAGCAGCGCGTTGGCATAGCTGATGAAGTAGTGCTGCGGCAGGGCGACGTGCCGCATCCGGTACAACCGCTTGGTGTCCGCAACCAGCGTCAGCATCGACAGGGCCATGTTGTCCAAGTCGCTGGGCTCCCCCGCCGCCCCCGCCAAGTCGCTCTCCACGGCGTAAAGCAGGATCGCCGCAATGTCCGGCGGAACCTGCTGGTCAAGCTCCTTGTAGTAGCTGAAGACGATGCTCGCCGTGGCCCCGACGTCTGGCCGAATGTCCACGAACGGCGCCGAAGGCCGCCGCCCGCGCGCCCGGTGGTGGTCGATGATCGCGGTCGGAAACTCGACATCCAGCTTGTCCAGGCCATCCGGCAGCGGCGAATAAGGGAACGCCGGCTGCACGTCACAAAGCACCACGGCGTCGTAGGCGTCGGGCCGCTCGCGATCCAGCAGCCGCCCGTCATCCCATTCCGTCAGGGTCAGCTTTGCATGACGCGTGAAAGCTGCGTTGATCCCCCCGCCCAGCGTCCCTTTGACCGCCATCTCGACCTTCGCTTCGGGCAGCATCTTCCCCAGCAGATAGGCCAATGAGATCCCCGCTCCCAGGGCGTCCGGATCTGGATGCCGGTGGCAGGTCACGAGGATCCGCCGCTTGTCCTTCAGCACCTTCAGCAGCTTTCCTGCCTGTGGACGCCCGCGCGCCTGCTTGGCCGCCTCCTTCGCACCATCGGCAGCCGTTTCGACGCAGCTATCCACGAACCGTGTCACAGTGCCGCATCCTATCCCCAACCGGCCATCACGCCGCAACGCCCGCCGTACAATGGGCCCCCATGAGTCAGCCAGACCCCACGCTAGACAAAAGTGGCCTCCCGCCGGGATATGCCTTCGATCCGGATCGCGAAATCGCCCCGCGGCAGCTCAAGGCAATGCTCGATGCCGGCAGCAGGCCAGGCCGCGACTTTCTGCTGATCGACTGCCGCCGGGAGGAGGAGTGGGAAATCACGCGAATCGACGGGGCAACGCTCATCCCCCTTCAGGAGCTGCCCGAATACTTCGACGACCATCTCGCCGGCCACGAGGAAAAGGACATAGTCGTCTACTGTCGCAGCGGTCGGCGCTCGTTGGACTTCGTTGCCAGCCTCCGTCGCAGCGGCTTTTCGAAGGCCAGGAGCATGGCAGGCGGGGTGCTGCTGTGGAATCGCGACGTTAATCCCGGCGGGCCACAGTACTAACGTTAATCGAAGCCGCACCCACCCTCCCCGCCGCGGCGGATTGTCATGGTGCTCGCCTCACGTGGCACTTTCTAGGGAATGCGAGGCACATTCGTGCTGGCGGAACGGCCATTGCAGGCCTTCCCGCCCCGCCGTGCGCACGGCGGG
>JBGTBZ010000506.1:0-1519 GCA_041749155.1 Phycisphaerae bacterium | reverse complement strand
TCGAGGAAGGCGCGGGGGAAATTGGCCGTGAGCAGCGGACAGCCGAGGTCCACCGCACCGGTGAACATGTCGTCGACGAAGCAGTCTTCCGAACGCCGGAGCGCCAGCGCGTCGAGCCTGGACATCCTGAGGAAGCTGTCGGGGTAGATCCGCCCCGAATGCGGCGAATCGAACACCGCCGGGCTCGTCTGGCGGGGCGGCGCCAGAATCGCGAAGGGAGGGTCGAAATCGTCGATGGGGGAGTCCATGGCGGGCATTGGTGCTTTTCGGGTGCCGTCTCGTCGTTGCCACGCCATAAGGCCATGCGGCCCCCGTCCGGTCAATCGCCGCGGAGCCTGCCCGCATGACAATCGTGGCGCTCGGCGCTCAGGCTTCATTGCGAGTTTACCCTTTCGGCCCTAACGTCGGCCGCGGGATCAGGGTTGGGCACATGGCACGGATTCTCCTGGCTGAGGACGACGACGACATGCGCCGCTTCCTGGCGCGCGCGCTCGAACGCGCGGGCCACGAGGTGAGCGCGTTCGCCGAGGGCTTGAGCGCCTTCGAGGAATTGCAGGGGGCGGTCTTCGATCTGCTGCTCACCGACATCGTGATGCCCGAGATGGACGGCATCGAGCTTGCGCGCCGGGCTGCGGCGCGCGATCCCGGCCTGAAGATCATGTTCATCACCGGCTTCGCGGCGGTTGCCCTGCACCCCGATTCCAGGGCCCCGAAGGACGCAAAGGTGCTGTCGAAGCCCTTCCACCTGAAGGATCTGGTTTCGGAGATCGAGCGCCTGGTGGCGTGAGGCCAAGGGGCGCCTCGGGCCTTGCACCGCCCCCCGCTTGCCGATATAGCTCCCTCGTTCCATTTCCTGCCACGACCGGGCGGTTAGCTCAGCGGTAGAGCACTACGTTGACATCGTAGGGGTCACTGGTTCGATCCCAGTACCGCCCACCATCAAATCAAGGACTTGCGGCGTTTCGGCTTCTGGAACTAACACGCAGCTCGCACGCAGGGGATCGAAAGCGCGATCCGCCAATAGATCACCAAAGTTCGCTAAGAGCTCTGAGAAATAGACATCTATAGCCTGGACGGCCTCGCCGAGGTAGTTGGGCCGGAATTTCGCATACCGTTCGGTTGTGCGGGCCGTGGCGCTTTTGTGCCCAAGCATTCCGCCGACCTCCCATTCTGGAACGCCGCGGGTTCGAAGTTCGGTGGCCATCGTACTGCGCAGGCAATAGGCGGTGACGCCAGACAGCCCAGATTCCTCGACCGCTCGGGCGAAGGATTTTTTGATATCGCCCACCGAGCGCCCACTATACATGACAAAATGTGAGCTCCCGCATGTGGAGACCCAAGGCCGAAGGGTCTGCGAGATCGGCACGACCGGTCGGTACTTCTTGGTCTGTTTCCGGCCCTTAGGGTTCAGGGTGATAAGCCGACGCCGCAGGTCCACCCGGGATGGGCCAAGATCAAGTACAGCATCAGGCCGCGCCATCGTGTTGAGGGCGATCATGCAGAAGGTCAGCAGATGTGG
>JBGTBZ010000505.1:0-2099 GCA_041749155.1 Phycisphaerae bacterium | reverse complement strand
GACCGAACGGGAAAGCTGGGGTGGATTCCAACCAGGCTCTGGGCCTTGATTGTGCTGTATACGGGCGGGGTGACGTCCGTTCGGACCCGCGGAGTTCATAAATTGCGGCAGACTCGCGGTTCGATCATCATGAGCAACCATGAGAGTCACTTCGATGCAGTGGTCATGATGGCCATCACCGACGTCCCCCTCCGATTCCTGGCGCGGCACAATCTCTTCTACCTCCCTGTTCTTGGCTGGGCCATGTGGGCCAATGGTCACATTCCAGTACGACGCGATTCTCTTCGGAAAGCCTACAGCTCCCTGCAACGGGCTGCACAGGTGCTTTCGCAGGGATCTCGGGTTCTGATCTTTCCGGAGGGATCCAGAGCAGCGGGCGCAGAACTCCTCAGCTTTAAGCAAGGAGGCTTCCTGCTGGCCATCGATGATGGCGTTCCGATCATACCCGTGGGATTGGCCGGCACTCGGGAAGTGTGTCCCAAAGGTTGGCACTGGGCGGGCCATGGGCCTGTCTCGGTCGTGGTCGGCGACCCGCTCAGTCCCGAGAGCCTGAGCAGGAAGGACAGGAGTTCATTTGTGCAGCTCGTACGCCAGCGAATTACTGAACTCCGAGATGACGCCCGGCAGCTAAACCTCGCTTCGGAAGTTCGCGAATCACCGCACACTATTGGCACACAACCCCAGGGAGGGGACCTTCAGTAGGCAAGTATCAGTGTCAAATAATTGACAATGGGTATGTTAGGTGGTGGGCCCTGTAGGGTTCGAACCTACGACCGACGGATTATGAGTCCGCAGCTCTAACCGCTGAGCTAAGGGCCCGTGTGTGTTGATGATAGCACGCAGGTTGCGGCCCGCAGCGTCAGGGGCGTCGCTCGCGTGCTGGCGATCAACCGATCAACCCGCGGATCTGCACTCGGCGCTAGAGCCGCGCTACGGGATCCTCACCAGCGCGGCAGAATCCGTTTCCAGTTGGGGTCGACGTGTTTCCGCATCTCGGCTTCGTCGTCGCGCTTGCGGTAGGGCATCTTCTCGAACCGCTCGCGCCCGCGTGCTACTTGGTCGTAGTCGAGTCCGACGCCGAGGCCCGGCTTGTCGGGAATCCGGACGCAGCCGTTGACGATCGGTATGCGCCCGCCGGCGGCAATTTCGTCTTTCTCAGACTGCCACGGGTAGTGCGTGTCGCAGGCATAGCTAAGATGCATGGTCGCGGCGGCCACGTGCGTCATCGCCAATAGCGAAACGCCGAGGTGGCTGTTGGAGTGCATCGACAGGCCGATGCCGAACACCTGGCAGATCTTGCCGAGATGCTGCACCTGGCGCATGCCGCCCCAGTAGTGGTGGTCGCAGAGAATCACCTGCACCGCATCCTGCTTGACTGAGAGCGGGATGTGCGCGAACGATGTGACGGCCACGTTGCTCGCCAACGGCGTTTCCACGCCCGCCGCCAACAGCCTTCGCCGCACCGCCGCCATGCCCTCGATACTCGCCGTCGGATCCTCGAGATAGCCGCCGCCGGAAAGTTCTTCCTTTAGATCGAGTCCCGCTTGCACGGAAGTGTCAACGGTCCAGGCGCTGTTGGGATCGATGCGCAGCGGCACACCGGAGCCGAACTCGCGGCGCATGAGCCGGACGGTTTCGACTTCGATGGCCGGGTCGAGCACGCCGCCTTTGAACTTGACGGACCCGAAACCGTATTTGTCGATCATCTGTTTCACTTGCCGCACCAGCGACTCGGCGCTGAGCGCCTCGCCGTATTCGTCCTCGCGAGTGTCATCGCCTTCGCCTGCCCCGCCGGCGTGTTTGTAGAAGGGGTACGCCGAAAACGGCACCTCGTCGCGGACTCTGCCGCCAATCAAATCGCAGACCGGCTTGCCCACGGATTTTCCGATCAGATCGAGACAGGCGGTCTCAATAGCCGCGTAGGTGCGGCTGCTGGCGTCGAGCGGGTTTTCGCCGGGCGTCAAAAAGGTTTGCGAGCGGTCGAGGCCGCCGCCCGCGCCTTCGACCATCGGCAGCAACGTGCCGGTCAGCCGGTAGGCGTCGCCGCCCACAACCTGCTTACGGACATCCCGCAAGGCCTGCGCCGGCGCGTCGCCTCC